>CAZTJA010000025.1:0-33218 GCA_964613745.1 uncultured Syntrophaceae bacterium | reverse complement strand
CAACGAGGAAGCCGACAAAGGGCATCACGAGTTCGCTCGGAACGGGGGCAATCATGCTTTCCAGAGCCATCAGGAAACCGGCCCCGAAATATCCAAGCCGTTCAATTATATAGGTGAAATAGATTGCCAAGCTTTCTACCATTACTCGCCCTCATGTGGTGAAATAGTCGTAACGTATCAATACTACGGATTTGTTTCCATAACCCAATAACGGGTTTTGGTCAATCCTTTTGTTGACAGGGACTACATCGAGTGGTACGAGTCTCACTATGAAAACCCCGTGCAATTACAATGATATTACATTGCCGCAGCCCCCGGCTCACATACATTTGATGGGTATTTGCGGGACAGGAATGGCGGCTCTTGCGGGAATGTTCGCGGAACGTGGGTACAAGGTAACAGGTTCCGATGAAGGCGTTTACCCGCCCATGAGCGATTTTCTGAGTTCTTTGGGGATCAATCCGTTTCAGGGCTACAGGCCGGAAAATCTGGAGGGGAAACCGGATTGCGTGATTGTCGGGAACGTGATCCGAAGGATAAACCCTGAAGCGGTCGCAATGGAAGAAATGGGTTTGCCGTTCATGTCCATGGCGGATGCTCTGGTGCGTTTTTTCGCTCAGGATAAGACACGGATAGTTGTTACGGGAACGCACGGCAAGACCACAGTGAGTTCCATGATTGCGTGGATACTTGCAGATAACGGGATGGACCCGGGATTCTTCATCGGCGGCATACCCAAGAATTTTCAACGTAATTACCGGTTGGGTTCAGGGAATCATTTTGTAATTGAAGGCGATGAATACGACACGGCGTATTTCGACAAAACGCCGAAGTTTCTCCATTACAGCCCGTCGATATCGGTGATGACGTCGTGTGAGTTCGATCATGCGGATATTTATTCGGATGTTGAAGTCATTGAGGAGCAATTCACCAAATTTGCCGGATTGATGGGATCGGCGGGAAAACTGATCGCCTGCGGTTCCGATGAACGGGTGATCAGGATTGCACGAAAGAGCATTGCGCCGGTGGAGTTTTACGGATTGGGAAACGGGTACGACTGGTCTGCGGGATCATTGGAGTTTTCCGACGGGTTAATTGGATTCTCGCTGAATCATGGGATCCACGGCATTACTGAGGCTCGCTTGCCGCTCACGGGTCTGCATAATGTGAGCAATGCCGTTGCGGCTGTGGCCGTGGCGCAATCAGTAGGGATCCCGGTGAGTTCGGCGATCAAGTCGCTGGAAAAATATGAGGGAGTGAAACGCAGACAGGATGTTCTGGGAGAAATTGCAGGCGTACTGGTCATGGATGATTTCGCTCATCATCCTACCGCTGTTCGGACGACGGTACATGGTGTGAAGGCGAGATTCCCCCAAAGGCGGTTAGTCGCCGTATTTGAACCACGAACAAATACAAGCAGGCGAGCAGTTTTCCAACAGGATTATGTTGAGTCTTTCGGTGATGCGGATCAGGTCATAATTCGGGAAGTTGCGCGAATAGATGCAATACCCGAAGAAGAGAGGTTCAGTTCGGCCAAACTGGCTAAAGATTTGGTGTCAAAGGGCAAAATTGCACACTATTGTTCCACAACCGAGGAGATTTTAGAAATCCTCCAATTGTGTTTACGTCCTGATGATGTAGTCTTAATTATGTCGAATGGTAGTTTTGACAATTTAGGATCACGGCTCATGGAAATGCTAAAAGGACGTGGACAATGAAAGAAGCCTTACTTTACGAGAGGCTGGATGATGATGTAGTACGGTGCTTTCTATGCAGGCACGGCTGCAAGATTAAGGACGGGCACACGGGATTATGCGGTGTTCGCCGAAATCATTCGGGAACCCTTTACACCTTGGTGTACGACAGGGTGGTTTCGACGAATGTGGATCCCATTGAAAAAAAGCCGTTATTTCATTTTCTCCCCGGGACCAATTCTTTCTCGATTGCCACGGTGGGCTGCAACTTTTTCTGCTCATTTTGCCAAAATTATTCTATTTCTCAGATGCCCCGGGATCACGGGAAGATAATGGGGCAGGATTTTTCGCCTCAGGATATTGTTTCGATGGCTCTGGAGAGTAATTGTCGCAGCATCTCATATACATACACCGAGCCTACTATCTACTATGAGCTTGCCAAGGACACGATGATCGAGGCCAAGAAACACGGTATCTACAATGTGTTCGTAACAAACGGTTTCATGAGTCCCGAAATGCTGGAGGATTCCAAGGGGCTCATTGATGCTGCGAACGTGGATTTGAAGGCGTTTACTCCTGAGTTTTATACGAAATACTGCAAGGCCAAGTTGGACGGCGTTTTGGATTCGCTTAAGAGAATAAGAGATCTCGGCATCTGGTTGGAAGTTACCACGCTGCTGATACCTACTCTGAATGACGATTGGGATGAAATCAGTGGCTTGGCGAGTTTTATCAAACGCGAGTTGGGAGCTGATGTTCCCTGGCACGTGAGCAGGTTTTATCCCCAATACAGAGAGCAAGGTCTGCCGCCTACGGATGTGGAATTTCTGCGGAAAGTCCGACAACTGGGAATTGATAAAGGTTTGTATTATGTTTACACGGGCAATGTTCCGTGGGACCCGGGTGAAAAGACTTATTGCCCGGGATGTGGAATAATGCTGATCGATCGAAATGGATATAAAATCGACAAATATGCTCTGAAAGACGGCGCTTGCCCAAAATGCGGGTACAAGCCGGCCGGTGTCGGTTTATAGCGATTGCGACAAATACTTAAGACAGTGATGGGTGTATGAAACAGATAATCGTAGCTCCTTCCATACTTTCCGCCGATTTCACCAGATTGGGCGATGAAATCAGAGCTGTTCAGGACGCCGGTGCGGACTGGATTCATATTGACGTAATGGACGGGCATTTTGTCCCGAATATTACAATCGGACCTCTCGTTGTGGAAGCCGCAAAACGTGTGGCTCGCATTCCGTTGGATGTGCATTTGATGATTTCCGAGCCGAGTCGGTATGTTGACGACTTTATCAATGCAGGAGCCGACATATTGTCGGTCCATGTGGAAGCCGATCATCATTTGCACAGGACGTTGACTCACATTCGAGAATTGGGAGCTAAGGCGGGAGTTGCGGTGAATCCTTCCACCGGGATAGAAACCATCAAGCATGTTCTTCCGGAACTGGACGTCGTGATGTTAATGACCGTAAATCCGGGATTCGGCGGACAGAAATTCATTAGAAGCATGCTCTCGAAGATCATGGATTTACGCAGTGTGATCGATGAGTCAGGGCGTGAAATACTTATCGAAGTGGACGGAGGCGTAAGCCCCGCAACTGCAGACGAACTGGCTAGAGCCGGAGCGGATGCGTTTGTTGCCGGAAGCGCCGTGTACGGAAATCCACCTTATGCGGATGTAATACGTAAATTGCATGCCGCTTCACGAAACATCGTGTGATGTTGACGAGTTTCACCACGCTTTCGCCCACAATTCGAAAGGTTTGCCGATGAAGAAATCATTCGGTTTCGCAGCATTTTTCTTATTCCTTTTTATTAGTCAGATCTTCCTCTTATCGCCCGCTTTGTGTGCCAAAGATTTTGAAGGCAAGCCGGAGAGCATTGTTCAACCGGATCTTGAAAAAGATCCCGGGTACTATTTCTTACTGGCTGAACAAGCGGAGGCGCAAGGCGACACGGAAGAGATCATCCAGAATCTCAAGAAAGCTTTGAAGCTCGATCCGAATTCCGCTTACCTGAATATTCGGATTGGGACTCTGCTGGCGAGGAACCGCAAGATTGCCGATGCTCTGATTATTACACGCAATTCGGTGCTGCTGGACCCGACCAACGAGGAAGCTTACACACTTCTCGGTAAGGTTTACACGGTAATTGGAGATCGGGTACGAGCGATAGAAGCATACAACAGGGCACTGGATTTGAAGCCTGAAGAGCGGGAATTGTATGTTTTTATAGGTTCGCTTCAGGCGTCGCAGAAAATGTACGAAGAGGCGGAGAAAACGTTCGGACGGATGATCAAACAATTCCCGGAGGAAAAAGAGGGTTATTTCTATCTGGGTAAAGTGTTCATCGAAAATCGTCAGTTCGACAAAGCCATTGAGATTTTCAACAATCTGCTCGGTAAAGACACGGATGCTTCTTCCCAGGCCCATCTCGAATTGGGCGGTATCTACATGCTCCAGAAAGAGTATTCCAAAGCGGAAGAGCAGTTCAGGCAGGCGTCTAAAATTGATCCTTTCAACATAAATGCACGACTTAATCTCGGTCAGGCACTTGGAAATCAGAAGAAGTACGATGAATCATATCAGGTGTTTGAAGAATTATCGAAGATAGCTCCGTCGAATCAGAGCATACAGATAAAAATGGCTTTGATTTTGGCGGAACAGAAGCAATTCGATAAAGCCAAAGAGCTTCTGGACCGAATCTTACATTCAAAGCCGAGTTGGGACCAGGTGCGTTTTCAGTTGGGTCGCATACTGAAGGAGCAGGGCAAAATTGCCGACGCGGAAAAGGAACTCATCCAGATACGTAAAGGGCAGGCGACCTTTGTACATTCTCGGGTGATGCTTTCTCTGATGTTTCTTAAAGCAAAAGATCTGGGTAAGGCCATACGATTTATCGAAGAGGCAATTGAAACAGATGCCAAAGACACTGATCTGCTTCACATAAAAGGATCGATACTCGAGGAACTGAATCGGTACCAGGAATCAGCCGAAACGTACATCTTGGCCCTGGAAATAGAACCGAAGAACACGAAAATCAGGTACTCACTTGGGAATGTGTATGAGAAGAGCGGCCAGCGTACGAAGGCATTGGCTGAGATGGAAAAAATACTCGAAGAAAAGCCGGATGATTCCGGAGCGCTAAACTTTATCGGATATACACTGGCGAATTCCGGGAAAGATACGGAGCGAGCGGAAAAGCTCGTCCGAAAAGCTCTGGAACAGAAACCCGATGACGGCTATGTCATGGATTCCCTGGCCTGGGTGTACTTTAAGTCGAACCGCACGGATGAGGCTCTGGAATTATTAAATAAGGCAATAGAAAAAGTGAAAACCGATCCGATTATTGCTGAACATCTCGGGGATGTTCTTTCTGCGAAAGGCATGAAAGAACAGGCCGCGGAAGCGTACAAGAAGTCATTGCAGAACAACCCCGACAATTTAGTGGTCAAACAGAAACTGAAAGAAGTTGAAACAGCGAAGTAAATAGATTCGTTTCCCGAACATCAGCAGGATTTCAAATTGATGCTACAGACGAGAATGCGTTCCGGATTTCTCTCAGTCGCAATTGGCTTTTGGTTGGTTTTTATTTTGACGGCTAGCTGCCTTGCCGCAAGTCAGAAGGGCGTCCAGGAAGAAAAATGTGTGCGCTACTCCATTCCTGCTTCCGTGATGAGCAA
The DNA here is from genome assembly GCA_964613745.1 of uncultured Syntrophaceae bacterium. Lineage (GTDB taxonomy): Bacteria > Desulfobacterota > Desulfomonilia > Desulfomonilales > Desulfomonilaceae > CAZTJA01. The sequence continues at coordinate 27,824 of CAZTJA010000025.1, read as the reverse complement.
GACTTTCATTTTGGCCGGGGATACGGTGCCGATTCAACGTCCGGACGTGCATGATCGAATAGTTTCTCAGGTGAATTTTCTGCTCATGGACGCTAGGAGCGTGTTGACGGACTGGTTGTACGAGAAGAGCCGCTATTCATGGATTTTCGAAGAGATATTTGAGAAAGAGGGAATCCCGCAGGAATTTGCCTTGTTGGCGCCGATACTTTCAGGAGCCGGCCTTAAGTCGCAACACAGAGGGACCGGAGCCGGGTGGTGGTCCCTGGAAAAGCCGTGTACATCCAAAGATGGCGTAGTGACGGCCGATGATTCGTGGCATGACGATAGGCTGGATCTTGAGTTATCCACCAAGTGCTTTTCGGCAAAAATAAAACAGTTGCATAAAGACCTGGGGTCCAAGAGTTGGTCGGCAGCAGCAGCGGCCTATGTGACCTCGTTAAAGGCAGTTCAGGATGCAATGGCCACCTGGAACTCGGATCGACTTTGGGACATACCGTTGCCGGAACCTGCCGAGGACATTCTCGTAAGATGGATAGCATTTTCCATCATTGCATCCCATCAGGCGGACTTCGGGCTCCACTACAAACAGCCTAATCCTTTCGTATTTGATCAGATCACAGGTCTGCGACTTCAGAAGGACTTGAGTGTTGGAGACGCAGCACGATATGTGGGGATTTCTCCGAGGGAGTTTTTGGACTACAATCCCAAGATAAAGCCCGGGAGCGGTTCAATGCAATCAAGCAGCAACGGCAATGATTCATCCTTTGCGCTGGCTGTTCCCAAAGGCAAGGGTAAGTTGTTTTTGGAAAAATTGAAAACTGAAGGCTACCTGTTGAAATGAAACTACATCTGAGTTCGTACAAGTTTGATGTTGATCGGTTCGCTGAGGTTTGCTAATGTTTTCCGAAGCACCGATATTATTGACTGCAGTTTCAAAAAATCGTAATCTCAATTAGTATCATTAATGAATTAATAGTGGAGTGCGTGATGACACTTAATCGCTGGGATCCCTTCCGAGATCTGCTGAGTCTTCAAGAGAAGATGAATAGGCTCATCGATTCCACTGTAAATGAAGGGCTTTATCATCGCAAAGCATGCTGGTGCCCGGCGATCGATATACTTGAAACACCGGATTCGTACATTTTCCGTGCCGATCTACCCGGAGTCGGCAAAGAAAACATTAATATTGAAGTAAAAGGCAATTGGCTCACGATTTCGGGGGAAAGACCGCTGGATCCGGAGCCTCAGATTTTTGCTTACCATAGTATTGAACGGATACAGGGGTTTTTTGAACGAAGTTTAAAGATACCCGGATATGTTGATGTTGAGTCCTCGGAAGCAAAATATGAGAACGGCATATTGGAAATCAGGTTACCAAAATCCTCTGAACGGCATGACCGACCCATCGAGGTGGTGGGGCTCGGTTAAGAACTCAATTTACATTATATGAAAAAAGATCCCTACAATGTCCTCGGATTGCAGCGTTCCGCTACCGATGAGGAGATTAAATCCGCTTATAGACGTTTGGCCCGTCAACATCATCCCGATTTGAACAACAACAGTGCTGCTTCTGAGTCTAAATTCAAAGAAATATCACAAGCATATGAAATATTAGGGGACCGCGAAAAGAAGGAAAGATTTGACACCTTCGGCCATAATGAGCCTGAATTTGGAAACTGGAATCGCGGGTACTATGGGGGCGGCACTCAGTCATATCGTTATGATTTCGGTCAGGGAAGCCAATCTGATTACCGCATGTTCGAAGACATGTTTTCGGATTTTCTTCACGGCGATAGGAGGAGATCATCCCGTTTCCGAGGTCCTGAAAAGGGTGAAGATCTCCATTATGATCTCCGATTGACGTTTGAACAGGCTTACGACGGGGTAGCGGCTTCGGTCACCGTCATGAACAAAGAATTGAATGTGAAAGTTCCGGCGGGCGTGGACACGGGGTCAGTTGTAAGACTGGGAGGTCAAGGCACTCCCGGCAGAAGAGGCGGTAGAGCGGGGGATTTGCTCATCAGGATAAATGTTGCACCGCATCGGTTCTTTAAGAGAGAGGAAAACGATATTTACCTGCCGCTTCCAATTTCCATAAATGAGGCCATCTTTGGGGCAAAGTTGGAAATTCCCGGACCGGATGGTCGATTAATGCTGAAAATACCGCCAAGTACCCAACCCGGAACAAATTTTCGTTTTAAAGGGAAGGGATTTCCCTCTCCCAAGGACGCAATGAGAGGTGATTTCTACGTCACCGTTCAGGTAGTGATTCCCGAAAAGATCCACCCGTCCTCTTCTTCTCACCTGGAACAGTTTGCCAAGCTCAATCCTCAGAAACTTCGTACACATTTGTAATTACATATAGAGGGAAAAGTATGGAAGAAAACGAAACGAAACAAGAGTTCAAGGTTCGGGATAAACGCCATTTCACGAAAGAAGGAGAGGCGAAACAAGAGGAGCCCGGTCAAAAACCGGCAGAAGAACCCAAAATAGAGAGCGAAGTGCAATCCGAAGCTCAGGAACCGCCCAAATCTTCTGAAAAAGCTACTCCCATGCCGCCCGTAGATTTTTCGTCATTCGTTGTGACGTTGGCTAATTCGGCTCTCATTCAGCTTGGATTCATAAAATTGCAGGAAGGCGAGTCTCACAAAGACCTGCCCGGAGCCAAGCAGACCATAGATCTTATCAGTCTTCTTCAGGAAAAGACCCGAGGAAATTTGACAACTGAAGAAGAAAAGATTATAACTGATGTTTTGTTCCAATTGCGAATGGCCTTCGTTGAGGCCTCCAAGTAGTGCTAAGTTCCGTCGAAGGAGTTTTTGATGGCTCGTGTATGTGAAATTTGCGGTAAGAAGCCGTTGAAGGGATACAACGTAAGCCACGCGCATAACAGAACCAAGAAAATCTCTTTACCGAACCTTCAGAAGGTCAGAGTAGTTCAGTCTGCAGGGGGCGTAAAAAGAATGAAGGTCTGCACACGCTGTATTCGTTCCAACATGATTTCCAAAGCCCCTTAATTCGATTGTGGGGGCGGTGTTTAATGCACCTGCTCCCCTGAATCCCGTCAGATTGTTCCTAGTCTTTCCACCTTATCCACGCCTTTCACCGTCCTCAGCGCGTTCATTATCTTTGTCAAATGATCGAGGTTTTTTACCTGGACGGTAAATGTGCCCTGTGCTTGATGATCGTTTAACGCCTTCATGTTTGCCTGTACGATATCAGAGTCGTTGGAAGAAAAGACCCCGCTGATTGTCGCAAGCAACCCGGTTCTGTTTGAAGCGGTGATGCCCAGGCGAACCATGCGAGTGAGGGTTTGGTTTTCGTCCCAAGAAACATCGATGAGACGTATTGAATCAGTTACTTGCAAGTTTGTGCAATCCGCTTTATGAACCGTAATGCCGCGGCCTCTCGTGATGAAGCCTTTGATGGGATCTCCCGGCAAAGGATTGCAGCATTTAGCAAAATTGATCATCACATCCGCAATCCCCTGAACTCTGATGCCGCTTCTGGTGGTTGCGCTTTCTTTCCTTATGGGTCTATCTTCGGTTAGATGTACTTTAGCTTTTTCCCGCTCATGAGCCGGGATTAACTTAGTTACGATCACTTTCGGGGATATTCTGCCGTAACCGATGGCTGCGTAGAGATCCGTTTCGCTCCTGAAACTATACTCCTGGGCTATCTTGAGTATTTCCGTTTCCTTTTCGACCCGATTAAGATCTATGCGCCACTTACGAAGTTCACGTTCGGTGGATTCCCTGCCGATTTGAATGGCCCTTTGTCTTTCTTCAGCCAAAACGTAATGTCGGATTTTGGTGCGGGCTCGACCAGTTTTTACGTACTTAAGCCAATCTTTGCTGGGTTTTTGGTGGGCTGAAGTAATGATTTCTACACTGTCACCGGTTTGTAGCTGATATTTCAAGGGAACCATTTTACCGTTTACTTTGGCTCCGGCACATCTATGACCGACTTCAGTGTGTATGGAATAGGCGAAATCGAGGGGGGAAGCTCCCTTTGGAAAATTCTTCACTTCGCCTTTCGGAGTGAATACATAAACTTCGTCGGGATACAGATCTACTCTGACATTTTCGAAGAATTCACGGGGATCATCGAGATCCTGCTGCCACTCCATCATTTGTCGAAGCCAGGTAACAACTTTGGCGTCTTCCTCTTCGACCACCTTGCCTTCTTTGTAGGACCAATGAGCGGCGATTCCTTCTTCGGCAATAAGATCCATTTCATTGGTACGTATTTGAATTTCGATCCTGTTACCTTCGGGTCCAATGACGGTCGTGTGCAACGATTGGTATCCATTGCTTTTGGGCATCGCAATATAGTCTTTGAATCGACCGGGAACGGGTCGCCAAAGACTGTGGATAATCCCGAGCACTGCGTAGCATTCGCTGACTGAATCAAGGACAATTCGGAACGCCGTGAGATCATGGACTTGCTCAAAGTCGAGTCTTTGGGCAGTCATTTTCTTGAAAATGCTGAAAATTTCCTTGTTTCGGCCCTTCGTGACTGCGGTTATATTATACTGATCGAGCTTTTCTCTAATAATTCTGAGTACATTATTTACATATTCCTGGTTTAACCTGATCTTTTCTTCCAACCGAGCCTTTATCAGCTCATACTGTTCCGAATCCAAATACTGGAAGGCCAAGTCTTCCAATTCCGTTCGCATCCAGTAAATACCGAGTCTGGCGGCAAGAGGAGCGTAGATTTCCATAGTCTCCCGAGCTATTCTTCGCCGGGCTTCTATAGGCATGTGGCTAAGGGTTCTCATGTTGTGCAAACGGTCCGCAAGTTTCACCAACAAAACCCTTATGTCCCGACTCATTGCCAGGATCATTTTCCTGAAATTTTCAGCTTGCCGTTCTTCTTTAGACTGGAACTCGATTTTGCTGATTTTGGTTACGCCGTCTACAAGTGTACAAATTTCTTTTCCGAAAAATCTTTCAATGTCATCGGGCGTGGTTAGGGTGTCTTCCACGGTATCGTGGAGAAATCCAGTGCATATTGAAGCTTCATCGAGCTTCATCTGGGCCAGGATTCCGGCTACCGCAACGGGGTGTACAAGATAAGGTTCCCCGGATCGGCGGGTTTGTCCCTGATGTACACGAGCCGAATAGACGTAGGCTGCTCTGATGGCGTCGAGATCGGCATCCGGATAGTAAGATTTCACCATGTCTAGAATATCGTTGAAACGAATAGGGGAGGTTCTGCCTGCTAAATCCATACTGCTATTATGACCTGATTGATGAGGGACATTTTATTGATATCTCTAAAAGTCTTTGCGTGGTGTTCTTTTTCCATGGGTTTTGGCCCGTAGATCTTGCTCCGCTGCTTTTCCGACACGCTTTCGGAAAACGAGTTTCAGTGGAGACGAACCGAATCCAAAACTTTCCCTGAGCTGGTTTTCCAGAAATCTTTTATATGAGAAATGCAAAGATTCAGGATAATTGCAGAAGAACATGAATGTTGGGGGTGCGGTACGAATTTGGGTCAAGTAGTACATCTTGATGCGTTTCGTCGTACGGTGCATGCCCGGGGGATGATTGGCAAGGACTCGCTCAAGAAATTTGTTGAGTTCGGCCGTATTGACCCGTTTCGTGAACTGACCATACAAATCGTCTATGAGTCCAAACAGTTTGACTGCTCTAGTGCCCTCCAAAGCCGAAATGGTTACTATGGGAGCATATTCCAGAAACTTAAGGGATGTCCGAACTGATTCCACGTATTTGTTGATGGTGGTAGTTGTTTTCTTGATGAGATCCCATTTGTTTAAGGCTAGAATTATGCCGCGATCTTTTTCAAAAGCGTATCCGGCGATTCGAGCGTCTTGATCGGTCACTTTTTCTTCGGAATCGAGCATGACGATTACGATTTGTGCCCTATCTATGGCCTGAAATGATTTGATTACGCTGTATTTTTCGAGGCGATCAACAATTCTGGCTTTTCGTCGTATTCCGGCGGTATCAACAAAAATATAGCTCTTTCCGTTTCGCTTCACCACGGTATCTATGGTGTCACGGGTGGTTCCCGGTTCCGGGTTTGCGACAAGTCTTTCTTCACCCAGAAGAAGATTGATCAGAGTGGATTTGCCTACATTTGGTCTGCCTACCACAGCTACTCGGATTGCGTCTTCGGGGAGCAGACCCACCGATGCGTTGTCGGCTGGAACTTCCAAAAGCAAATCGTGCAAGAATTCATCTAACCCGTAACCCGTTACAGCACTGATTGCATATATTTTTTCTAAACCCAATTGATAGAAATCAACCGCGTGATCTTCTCTCTTATCGGAATCTATCTTATTTACAACGTAAAATACCGTCTTTTCGGTTTGTTGTAGCAATCTAACGATCTCTTGATCGGACGGTGTCGCTCCCACCTTGCCGTCTCCGAGAAAAACGATGATGTCAGCCTGTTCGATTGCTATCATTGTTTGGGTTCTCATCTGAGCCAGCACAATGTCTTGAGTTTCGGGTTCGAAGCCGCCGGTATCTACAAGAATAAATTCTTTGTCGTCAATTTTAACTTCCGCGTAATTCCTATCCCTGGTCAATCCCGGGGTATTTTCGACCAGGGCCTTACGGGTTCGAGTCAACATATTGAACAATGTCGATTTTCCAACGTTCGGTCTGCCGACTAGAGCTATTAATGTTCCGTAACGAGATTTTGCCATAACTTTTTATACCACATCGCAAATGTTAAGACATGCTGAAAACACTAAATATTTTGATCCGATGATTCCACATGTTTGAGTAGCTCATATTGTCTTGTAATTCCAGTATTTTTGTGCTATTTATTGCGGAAGTTCGGTATGAAATTGAGAACGGATTTCCTTTATGAAAAAGTACTTTGCTGCGGCGATAGTCTCGATTGCCGTGGCTCTCATTATATTTGGATGCGGAGCTACGGCTCGCACCGGAAAGCAATCCGCAACAAATCAGACGGAAAAGGATAAATCCGATATTGCCGTTTCAAATTCTAAGATCGAAAATGGACCAACAAGGCAACCTGAAGAGAAGGGGGGTGCACCGGGACGATACGAACCCCCGATGAATGATAAGCCGATTGCAGGCGATGGGGATGTTGATCAGACGCAACGAGCGGAAGTTACGAGATCGGCCCTCGAATTTGCCGACAAGAATATTCCCGATGTTAAGCACATTAAGGTTTGTTATTCGAAGCTGTATGGCGGTTGGTACACTCTTTTGTATATTCAAAAAGGCAAGAAATTATCTATGCAGCACTGGGCGTGGAATGCAAAATCAAAAGAATGGGAAGTTGTTTATCAACGTAAGGAGTTGTCTCCATCCCAAATGGAGTTTGATTTGAAATCCGATGTTTCCGGTGAGAAATGTTACAGAGTTAAATAAGTCTGATATTATAGAAATATTTACGGTTATTCCCAAAGTGCACTGTAATTATGTACAATGTGAACTGATCAAACTGTGTGTCTAAATTGTCTCTAGGGGAGGGTGAAATGTTTGAATCCATTACTAAATTCTTCACACCGGTGAAGTCCATCGGACCTGACGAGGCGCGTAGATTTATCGAGTCTCACCCTGAAGGTAGCTACACCATTTTAGATGTTAGGCAACCGGGAGAATACGAAGATTCGCACATACCTGGTGCTAAGCTGATTCCAATAACCCGTCTACACGATGACATGGATGAATTGGACAAGGACAAGCCGGTAATTGTGTACTGAGCGATTGGAGGAAGGAGCCGAGTTGCGGTTCAAATGTTGGCTGCTCGAGGTTTTAAGGAAATTTACAATCTAAGCGGCGGTATAAAAGGGTGGAATGGGTTGACTGCTGAGGGACCGGTGGAATTGAACCTTGAAATGGTACGAGCAAACGAAACACCTCAGGAAATTATTCGGCTTGCATACGCAATGGAACAGAACTTAGGGGTATTCTACAGAAATGTCGAGACCCGGACTGCCGATACTGAAGTAAAAAGCCTTTGCAGTCGATTGGCTGCAATTGAGGACAAGCATAAGGGTTTTTTGCTGTCACTTTTTAATGAAAGTGAGGAGTTTCCCGTTGATGCCGCTCAATTCGATACGTCCGTGACCGAACAGAGAATGGAAGGCGGCTATAACGTAGAAGAGTATCTTAAGGGGAACGAGCGATTCACAAAAACACCTGCGGGAATATTGGATCTTGCAATGATGTTGGAAGCTCAAGCCTTGGATCTTTATCTGAGATTTGCTGAAAAGGCTGAAATTTCTCCTTCCAAGGACACATTGTTCAAGATAGCGAATGAAGAAAAAGCCCACCTGAGTTCTCTCGGGAATCTTCGAGAAAAGTACACCTAGACACGTTGTCTCTGGTCGGGAAATGACCGACACCTTCACAACCCGAAAACGAAGTATGATCATGGCCGGTGTTAAGAACAAGAACACCGGTCCTGAATTACAAGTTCGGTCTCTCTTGCACAAACTGGGTTACAGGTTCAGGCTACACGAAAAAGAACTTCCCGGTTGTCCGGACATTGTGTTCAAAAAAAGAAAAAAGGCCATTTTCGTGCACGGATGTTTTTGGCACGGTCACGAGGGTTGTGCTCGTTCTGTAAGACCCACCAGCAATATAGAATTCTGGAACAAGAAGTTGTCAGGGAATTTCCTTCGCGACCGCCGGAATATGGAAGCACTCGATAGTCTTGGATGGCAGAGTTTGGTGGTCTGGACGTGTGAGTTGAAAGATATGAGAAGTCTCGAATTCAAACTAAAAGAGTTCTTGGAAGACGAAATCAAGCCGGATCCGGGGGACGGCTACAAATGCCGGATTGAGGTATCGGTATCCAAACGGTAAACAGAGTGCCGGTCTCATCGGATTTAACTGAAATAGAGCCTGAGAGATCCTCTACAATTTTTCGAGAAAGAGTAAGACCCAATCCGGTGCCGTAGCTCTTCGTGGTATAGAATGGATCAAAGACTCGATCCAGATCTTCTTCGAGAATCTTTTTTCCATGATTGTGGACTTTGAATTCAAAGTAGGCGTCTGAAGTCAATTCTCCGGTTCTATGGGCTTTGTCGCTGGGCACTGAACACCCGGTCTGCAGATAAATTGTTCCGTTAACCGGCGAAGCTTCGATGGCATTAGAAACAAGACTGCGAACTACCTGCTGAAACTTTTCGGTATCGAGGGGCACTTCACCTATTTCGGTGCCGAAAGAAGTCTCCAGCTTGAGACGCTTTTCTTCAAAACGTTCCTTGTACACGTTCAGAATGTCATGGATGACCTCGTTTGGCGAACCCACTTGCAGAGTTACTGTTTCATGTCTCGTATAATCAATCAATCGGGCCAAAATCTTTTCGAGTCGCTGGACTTCATTGATGATGATCTTGAGTTCCTGAAGACCTTCATCCTGGATTTCTTTGGCTAGTCGCCTACTGAATCCACCTATTATTGCAAGCGGCTGCCTCAATTCATGGGCAACCTTGGCCGTGTGATCGGAGATTGCTTTGGCTTTGCCGCTTTGGACGATGTGTTCGTATAATTCATCGATGGTGCGTATTTTGGCCAATAATTCTTCTTGGACTTTCTTACGTTCAGTGATGTCGTGTTTCATCATCCAGAATTGATTCATGGATTGATCCTGAACGTTACCCACAAGCATATTCTCAAAATATCTGACTTGGCCGTGAACATCGATTTCCTTTGTTTCAAAAGGAATCATCGAAAACTGGTTTCGGATCCAGTTTAAATGAATATTAGACGCTATGGATTGCGGCACAACATTCCCGAAAGTCTTACCTCTAAGTTCCGAGGGTCTGGAATATCCCGATAGTTTTGCGAACCGCATGTTGCCATCCACGAAAATTGCCGAACGCATTCCGGTTTCTAAGACCGATTCGGATGAATTCAATTTTATCGATGACGATAAGGCGAATTCCGCAATGCCGATGGGAAATATGTCGACAAGTCTCTTATGTTTGGCATTAAGAGCGAGTTCGCGCTTCTCTCCGGTGAGATCCTCAATGAGGATTAGAGCGGATTTGTGAGCGCTTACACGTATAGACCGTATGTGCAGACGACACCAAATCGGGTTTGCCGGTATATTGAGGAATCCCTGCCATTTACCGGGTTTCCTTGAACCTAGGCAACTGTTCAGAAGTTTTTTTATATTACTAAGATCAGATTCAGAGGGAACAAGGTGGAAAAACGAGCTTGGAACCATCTTGGCATTGGGAAGCAAAGATTCAAAAGTGGAGTTTACGAATTCTATACCGCCAAATTCATTTAGAAGGAGTACAGGAATCGGTATTGCATTAAGTAATCTGCCGAAATTGGCTATGGTCAACCATGTGAGGTCGAAACTTCCGGTTTCAGTTACATCGTTATTTTTGTAATTTTCGTCGGAAAGCTGCTGTACTTTGCTTTTTCGATGTGAAATATTCAGAAATTTCGGGGTTTCGGCATCGGCTGCTTCGTCATCAATTACGGGCGAATCTCCGTCAACGTCCCATATGAGATCACTCGCCTTTATATCGGCAGGTCCGGTGGAACCATGATCAGTTGGAGTTTTGTTTTCTTTCGTCACTTGGCCTCCGAGGAGACGGTGAGTGTTACAATATTTTAGCAGGATTTTTCAAAAATTGATGTCGTAATTTGCGAATTCATGAAACAGTTACAGCACCCAGCAAGTATGTGAACTTTGCTCAAAGGTAATGTCAAAGAGTGGAAATAAGCTCGTCTCGTAAACCTACGGTCTGGTGAGCGGCCACAATAGGGTCTTCAGCTCCATATATTGTTGATCCGATGATGGCTGAAGAGTTTGGGCCTACAATCCGAGCCCAATCGTAGAGCTGTTGTGATAAAGTCCTTCCTAATCGGTCCTGTCGACCGAAGCCGGGGCACCATATGGCCTTCGAACTGAATTCTCGGTAACGTTTCAGGTCGTTTGGTCTTGTAGAGGGTCCAATATAACCGTAAACATCAAGTAGTTCCCCCAATGCGAGGATGCCGTCGGTTATCGTTTTCACCGGGGCCATTTCTGAAGATCCTATGGAAAAACCGCTCTGCTGTATTTCGCGCTCAAACTCCGTTTGATGTATTGTTCTGTCGAAAAATATCCCGGCTCCCATGTGGCTCATCAGCGGCAGGAGGAGAATTTTTATATTCGAGTCACGTCCTGCAGCGACGCATTCTGCAACGGAGAGCGGTCCGGGAAATCCGTGGACAGTGACGTGAGTTACTCCGGAGTTTGCCAATGCCGTTATGATCTTCCAATTGGTGCCCTGCCATGAATCATGACTCTTGAAACCAATGTCGGCGGTTTTTAGATCGAGAAGTAAAGCTTTATCACCTATAAGATCTCGAACTTTACCGAGAACGCCTATGCCGCTTTCCAGTATTGTCGGCACGCCGATCTTTACACCGTCCACGATGGGACCGACTGCTTTTACCAGATTCAGTACGTCTGAAGATGTAGGTACATCGGCGGCTAGTATGATTGCGTATTCCGGTTCAAAATCCATAGTCATTCCATCATTCCTCAGAAGCCGTCTCATGTTCCATGCCAAGCTTCACAAGTCGGTAGCGTAATGATCTAAACGAAATACCCAGTAATCTCGCAGCGCGGGACCTATTTCCTGCAGTAATCTCTAAGGCTCTATTGATCAATTTCCGCTCGATATTCTCGAGAGTCCGGTTCAAATCTATTCCGTCAGGCGGAATATCATGCTCATTCGGATGGGCAGGAGTGACTTTTTCTATAAGTTTCGGCGGAAAATTTTCAGCGGTCAACTGATCTGATTGTTCCAAAGTAACACAACGTTCGATAATATTTTCAAGTTCTCTGACATTTCCCGGATAGCTGTAATTGCAGAGTACTCTGAGTGCCAATGATGATATTTTCTTTATATCTTTGCACTGTTCTTCCCCGAACTTTTTTAAAAAATGGTCAATTAGTACAGGGACATCCTCTTCACGCTCTCTCAATGGCGGAATTCGCATTCTAATTACGTTAAGGCGATAGTACAAATCCTCACGGAAATTCCCAAGTTCCATTTCTCGTTCAAGCTTTTTGTTTGTGGCTGCAATAACTCTTACGTCAACCTTGCGATCTTCAGTATCTCCAACTCGCCGATACTCATGTTCCTGTAAAAATCTCAGGAGTTTAGCCTGAACGGAAAGCGGAATTTCGCCGATTTCATCCAGAAATAGCGTTCCTCCGTTAGCGGCCTCCACCAATCCGGGTTTGTTTCCGATTGCTCCCGTGAACGAACCTTTCACATGACCAAAGAGTTCCGATTCCAACAAAGTCTCGGGTATTGCCGAACAGTTGACCGTAATGAACGGTCGATCTTTTCTCGGGGAATTGACGTGGATAGCTTTCGCCACAAGCTCTTTTCCGGTACCGGATTCGCCGATTATGAGCACTCCCGCTTTGGATGGGGCTATTTTTGTGATGAGATTCAGGATCTCCATCATCTCCTGGGATCTGCCTATAATGCCTTCAAATTTTCTGGAGTGTTCCGCTGAACGCCTTAGTTCCGAATTTTCTCGTCTCAAACGGCGAGCTTCCAAAGCATTTCGGATAATTAATCTCAGGTCTTCAGTGTGGAAAGGTTTGGAGAGGTAGTCGTAAGCTCCTTCTCTGACCGCTCGAATAGCGTCATCAGCGGATGCGTATGCCGTAACTGCAATGACGGGAATGGAACTATCCATCGATCGGATTTCTCTGATAAGATCCAGGCCGCTCATACCGGGCATTTTGACATCCGTAAGAACCAGATCCGGAGTCTCTCTTTTATAAAGCTTGAAAGCCTCTTCGCCCGTTGCGGCTGTCCGAACTTCATAGCCGTCCTGCGTGAGCATGATTTCGAGAAATTCTCTCATGCTTGGTTCATCATCGACCACCAGTAGGCGATCGCCCATCATTCATCTCCTATACCGAATACCCAGCCATTCAATTTGGATCTGAAATGTGCAGCGGTAGTGTTATGGTAAACGTGGTTCCCTCGGGGGAGCTGTCGACATCTATGGAACCGCCATGAGATTCCGCTATGCCCATGACCACCGCCAAACCCAATCCAGTGCCCTTGTCTTTGGTAGTTGTGAATGGTTCGAAAAGTCTATTCCTAATTTCATAAGGAATCCCGGATCCCCAATCCTGGACTTTCAAGACAGCGAGTTTTTTCTCCGGGTTCGTTTCAAGAGTGATCCGAATCCGTGCGCCCGAATCACCGGCATCCAAAGCATTTGAGAGCAGATTCCACAAAGCTTGCTTGAGACGGACAGGATCGCCCTGGATCTCGATCCCCTTGTTTATGAATGTCTCAATTTGGCATTGTTTACTTACTCGCGGCTCTTTTGAAAATAACTCCACCGTCTCTTCCACGAGGTCGCCTAACATGATGGTTGATCGGTTAAGTTTATGATTACCGACGGTCAGCAAAAAATCACCCAGTAAATTGTTCAAGCGATCCGATTCCCTCGTTATAATTCCGGAGAGTCTCTGATTAAGATCTTCGGAACTCGTCTGAGAGATTAGCTCGGCCGCTCCCCTCAATGCAGCAAGAGGATTTCTAATTTCATGTGCCATTCCTGCGGCAATTCGCACAAATGCTGCTTGTTTTTCACTTTGTTTGACACGCTCTTCCATTTTACGCAGCTGAGTTACATCATTGAAAACGATGAGGCGACCTGTGTTCGAGAGTTTTTCATCATGCAGATTCGAGATGGAAAGCTCGAAATTCTTGGCCTCGTTGTTGACATCTATCAACGTAAGAAAAGTAGTTTTGGGATTTTCCGGGTTTTGATCATTATCCAGGATGGGAAAAACGTTTTTTACGGGCTGAAAACCTATTTCGTTGAAATCGGTCCCGAGAAGATTGAGTCCTGCATCATTGACAAAAGTAATGCGGTTCAAACCGTCCGTAGTCAAGATTCCGCTCGATATGGACCTCACGATACTTGAATGCAGTCGAGAGAGTGTTTTGAAATCAATCTCTTTGCTGCTGAGGGTAGCCTTTGTCCTCTGAAGTTGTTCAGCCAGGGTACTCGATACGACGGCAACCAGGAAAAAAAATGTGATGTGAACAATGAGAACCCATAAAATGTAACCCGGAGTTTCCCTACTCCAGAAACTTATCCACGGCCAAAATGTTTGGGGCACAAGCTGATAGAATTCAAGATTAATGAGAGTGCCGAAAAGAATGCTGGAAATTGCGGCTATAATCAGTGATCCCCGCCGGAAGTGGAGTATCCCCGATGCGGTGATTGCGAAAATGTAAAGAACCGTGAAAGCGCTCGACGCACCTCCGGTGAAATGTATCACCACGGTCGCATAGAAGACGTCAAGAACGAGCTGGACAAAAGAGAAGACATACAGATTGGGTACAAGCGGCAGCGCGAAAGCATATATCAGACTGAGGAAAAAAGTGGTCCCAATCAAAACATAGAGTGGAACTGCAGAATTAAAGAAAGGATCGCCGATGGTATGGAGCTGAAAGAATACGGTGATGCCGAGCAGAGCCGTCATAATGACTAATCTAAGCAGCATCAGCCACTCGATCCGACGACGATACTCAGCTCTTTTTTCGGGTTCTTCCGGTCTGAGAAGGTGAGTTAATTTACGATCAAGCCCCATGAATGGGATCCCCCGCCTCGATTCACAGCAGGTCCAAGGTGCTATCCGGTTCCGGTAATTTTGGTGTTATTCCGGTAATGTATATCAATTCCACTCCAGCGGCTTGCCGTGATCATCACGAATGATTCGGCTCACGGTGCGAACTTTTCTCGGACACTTGTAACGGGAGAGATATTCTTTACAAAATCTGATTAGTTCTCTTTCTTCAAGTTGCACTCCTGATTCCGGAACCACCAAGGCTTCAATAACTTGACCACGCATCAAATCATCAACGCCTATGAGCGCTACCTCGGCAACATGGGGATGACGAATCAATATTTCTTCCACTTCCTGGCAATACACGTTGAAACCGGAAGTAATTACAAGGTCCTTTTTTAAGCCGGTGAGAGTGATGTAGCCTTCCTCATCCAAAAAACCGAGATCGCCGGTATAAAGCTTTCCATTTCGAATGACCATAGACGTTTCATGCGGTCTACCCCAATATCCAAGCATCACATTCGGTCCCGTGACGACAACTTCTCCTTCAGTATTCGCCGGGAGAGGATTGCCGTTGTCATCGTGAATTTCCACCGCAACGTCCGGGATAGGGGTTCCCACTGATTTGGGTTTATTTTTTATGTGAATATTGTTCCATGATACAACGGGAGAAGCTTCAGTGAGACCATAGCCGTGATACACATCGATCCCGTACTTCTCCGTGAATCGTTCATAAATCTCGTAGGATAAAGGAGCGCCGCCACTGATGGCGATTCGCATACTCTTGAGATCAAGATCTTTGCATGCCGGATGATAAATGAGACCGTAGTAGACCATCGGTACCAATCCGGTGTAAGTTATCTGAGCTTTCTTGAGCCAAGGAATAAGTTTTGGAAAATCAACCTTTTCCACCAGATAAACCGATCCACCGGCCTTGAACGTTCCTAAGAGATTTACGGCACAACCGAAGGCATGAAAGAGCGGAATCAATGCCAGGCCACGATCCGAAGGTCCACCCTGACATGTGTCTTTAAGCATATTTGAATTTGAGTCTAAATTCTTGTGGCTCAGAGTTGCCCCAAGAGCTTTTCCAAGAAGTCCGGCCGTAAATATAACAACTCCCGGATGATCAGGATCCACTTGAATTGCGGAAAATGAATCCGAATAATTCGATTCGATTTCTTTAAACGTGGTTACGCCGTCATCGGCAACTCGGCTGACAATTAATCGGACATAATCAACATGATCAGGGATCGCTCGAACTTTTGCAGGTTGATCTTCGTTCCCCAGGACTGCTTTAGGCTTACAATCCGCAAAATAATGAGACAATTCATAGACGGTAGCCGCCGGATTCAAAGTGACGGCAACGGCTCCCAATCTCAGAGCCGCAAAGTAGCCCGTTACGAATTCAGGGCTGTTCCCTATCAATAATGCAATACAATCACCTTTGCCGATTCCGGCCTTTGAAAGTGCATTACACATTTTGTTTACGGAAGCCAGTAATTCAGAATACGTGATGGTTCTGTCTTCGAAAACCAGGGCGGGATTGTCAGGGGTATCCGAAGCAAAGCGATCGATGATCTCGCTGAGATTCATAAAAAAACTCCATGCCGAGTGCTAATCGAGCTACATTAGCATGGCTGATCCGCTAATTCAATCTCGTTCAAAGACTCTGCATTTTTAGAGGCAAGCGGTAGAGCTTATTTGCCGGCCTTGCGAATAGGCTTGGGTTCTTCCGTTACCGCAAACCATTGAGGCAATTTGACTCGTTTGGTTATTTCTTTGGGAGCAGGAACTACCGACGGTATACGGACATTGACCATTCTAGGCACAACGGAAGTCAATACGTCAGGACTGCTGCTTGGCTTTGGAGCACATTCTATGCAGGGTGACGATCCCAAAGCACACCCAACGGGTTGCTCGTGGCGCACAATGGGAATTCCTCGAACTGAAGGTATCGGCAATGGGTATGAATCAACTACCGTTTTGGGGACCTGTATAGTGTCTCTGAGGACGCAGGGCACCATTTTTTGGTAATACGTCGTATTGGTCTGAGGGCATGGTTTGATAAAGAAAGTGTACTGACCCGTTGCGGCAAGAATATCCTCACCAAAAGCAAATGCGGTTCCGGCAAGCATAAAAATATTGAATAGAGCAACGGCAATAAAGGCTTTGTGCTTCATGTGCAACCTCCGAGGCTACCCCGATTATATCAAAGTTATGAAGCAAAGTTCAAGTAATTAATTAATTATTGTATAGACGTTTTTGGTTAAGTTTTTGAATTCATTTCGATTAGCCACTTTCAAGCTGGTGCTGTTGTGAATGGCCGGATGTTTTCAAAGACGGAGTGCGTTTGAAGGGCTGCCATTTAAATTGCTAAGCCTTTCACAATATGCTATAAATCCACGAATGGAGAACACGGTATGCTGCGAAGAACATCACTATTTCTCATAGTTATTGTTCTCTTAAGTGCGGGTATGGCATGTGCAGGACAAGTTTGGATCAAGTGCCATATTACGTGTCGCTGCACGTGTGATGACTCCATAGGTAATTTTGCTTTTATGATCCCCATCGACAGATCTCCCGATATCGGTTTTGAGGCGGACATGGCTTGCAAGGCGTACGGACACCGCGTCTGTTCCGATGGCTGCAACGGATTAAAATTTACCTATTCCTATCAAGTTACCGGTCCATAAGAACCAGCCAAATACCTTCTCAATTTTTTTCTTCGTTTCACCGTTTTGCGGAAACCATTTTTTTTTTAACTTAGACCCTCATTGTCGGGTGCGTTTGCTTTCTACGGTTTTCAGTCCGGAGCGTACGTAAAGGGGCTTCCGTCATTTTTCGTCTATGATCCGACTACGTATTTTTCGCGAAATATATGATTCGATACTTGATATTCCTAGTCTCATTAATAGGATAGCATTTTCGCGTTGAAAATATACAATTTGGAAGTCTAACCTAAGTTTATAATTTAATTGTTGACAAGAAAATTCCGCTGTGCTATCGCACCCTCGTGTTGTCTAGTGCCGAGGTGTGGGGTAGGAGAATTAAGTGTTTGGAAAAATAATACATTTGCGTAAAAGTTCGGCCGGACGCAAGGGCGACACCGATTCCGCCGATTCTTTAAACACCAGTATTAGTTCAATTAGTAACGAATCTGAACCTGATGAGTGCCAAGTTTCGCGAATTTCGCACATGAATTTTGGGAGAGAATCCTACTTCGGTCTTGTCAGTGACAAAATGGGAAAAGGTGTCAATGTTCACGTTTCACTCGATCCGGAAACGAAACTTCTCACAAGAGCGACTTGTAGTTGCTTTCGGTCTTCAACCCGCACTTACTGTAATCACATAGTATCCTTCATTAAATACATACTGCGTCCCGACACGGATACGGGCAAACTGAAGTCGCTCGGCGAGGATTTTCAGAACAGTTTTTGGTACGAGATAAGCTGGTGGGGGTATCGTAATTTCGGAGATTCCATTCTGGGTTTTAAATCCCAAATAAACCATGGAGAAGGCGGATTACGGATTAGTTATTTTGATCGAAATCAAAACGAAATTTTGGCATTCATGCCCGGTGAACGGCTGGTTGAAGAATTTCTGTATGAGTTTTTCGATGTAATACGTAAAGACATTGACTCATCATTGTTCCGCAGGATGTATGGTCGGAAGCTGAAGGATCCGAATGTGCCCTCTCTTCGACGGAGACCCTGGCAATATTCACCGTCCGAAGAGGAAATCAACAGAAGGGGACTGAAATCCGTTCGGCAGCACTTAGAGGAAAGTCTGTGGCACAAAATCGCCAAAGTCGGATTTCTGGTTTCAGGACGATCCGGTGGAGAGTTTCGGTTTACCTTTCTTGAATACAAAGAGGAGCTTACCGTCGAATGTTATGATGAGGAAGATCGGGTCATTTTCAGGCTTGTTCCCCCACGTAACCATATCGGCTCGATAATAGAAACGGCTGAATCCAAAGATGTTCTCGGTACGGATATTTATATCCATCCCATAGCTCTGAAAACCGGCTACAGAGTTGAATATCAAAATGACTCTTCACTTCTCATAACGCCGGTGATCGAGAATCCCGATCCGGACGGCGCCGATGATTTACCGTATATAGATCGAACCGAACTCGAATCTCAGCTTTACGGAAGCTACTACTTCTTTCCGGATTGGGGATTTCACAAAATAGATGTAAATGCTACCGGGCTGCCTCCAGAGCATTTTTCTCCTCAGAAAAAAACTAAAATTTCGGCAGAAGAAATCACTTCATTTTTAATGGAATACTCGGATCTGTTGCGTACCGAACCTGGTATTTTTATCGATGAAGAATTGTTAAACCGGGAGACCATTGATTCGTACGACTCTGTTTCCGTACAAATTAAAGATGAAGGCGAGAAAATCGGCCTCGAAATTAGTTACAAAGTAGGTAAGACTTCGATTCCCTTCGATCAAATATTTGATGCGAGACACAAGAACTTAAAATTTCTCGCACATGAAGACAAATGGATCGACACGAAGTCTCCTGAATTTGCGTGGATGGACGGATTGAATCCCGAGGCCTTGAACGGGAATAATCTCAGCGTCGGCCGCACCGAGTATCTGAGGTTTTTGGCTTTCCATGACAAATTGGAAAAGAAATTTTCGGATCCGAAATCAAAATCATGGACGAGAGATCTGGAGCTGCTGAAACCCCCGGGGAGGCTTCCAACAACCAAGTCAATGAAAGGAAGCCTAAGAGCATATCAGAAAAATGGTTATGGTTGGCTGTGGTTTCTTTATCAAAACGAATTCTCAGGATTGCTGTGCGATGACATGGGGCTCGGCAAAACCCATCAGGTGATGGCGCTCATGACGGCCATTTACCATCGGAAGGCCTCTGACAGAAAAAATCTCAAATTTCTCGTGATCTGCCCGACGACCGTCCTGAGCCACTGGAAGGATAAGGTAATGGACTATTGTCCTCACCTGGATCCTTACGTGTATCACGGAACGGACAGGTCCTTTCATGAGGCATTCGAGGATCACTTACTGGTGATTACTTCCTACGGAATAGCTCTGCGCGACATAGAAATGCTTGCGGATTTCCGTTTCGAGCTGATTGTACTGGATGAGATTCAAGCAATTAAGAATAAATCAACAAAGACGTATGCAGCAGTAAAACATTTGAATTCCGTATGCACGATAGGCTTAACGGGAACACCTATTGAAAATAGTGTGCTTGATCTTAAGTCCTTGTTCGATGTCATCCTACCCGGGTATTTGTTGTCGGACTCTTCGTTCGAAGAAAATTTCCGTTTCCCCATCGAGGAGAGTGCAGACAGTAAATCGAAAGAGCGCCTCTCCAGGATGATACGGCCTTTCACATTACGCCGTAAAAAGGAGCAGGTCTTAACGGAGTTGCCGCCCAAAATTGAAGATGTGAGGAAATGCTCGCTCAGTGAAGATCAAATACGATTTTACAGGGACATAGTTCTCAATCAGGGACGTGAGCTTGTATCAGCCTTGAAGGATCCGGACAAGAGAGTCCCTTACATGCACATTTTTGCCGTTCTCAATTATCTTAAGCAGGTGTGCAACCATCCGGCTATGCTTGAAGGAGACAC
Organism: uncultured Syntrophaceae bacterium; assembly: GCA_964613745.1. Lineage (GTDB taxonomy): Bacteria > Desulfobacterota > Desulfomonilia > Desulfomonilales > Desulfomonilaceae > CAZTJA01. The sequence continues at coordinate 7,632 of CAZTJA010000025.1, read as the reverse complement.
AGTCAATTACGGCAAATATGCTTCGGGAAAATGGGACCTGTTTACGGAAATTCTTGATGAGAGTTTGGGTTCCGGCCAAAAAGTCGTTGTCTTCAGTCAGTACGTGAAAATGCTCGATCTCATAGAATCTTACCTGAAAGATCATGATATCCGCTTTGCCACAATCAAGGGTCACACGAGAAAGCGGGCGGAGGCGGTTCGTGAGTTCAATACCGATCCCAATTGCATGGTCTTTTCTGCGTCTCTACGAGCATCCGGATTGGGAATAGATCTTACCGGCGGCTCGGTGGTGATCCACTATGATAGATGGTGGAATTCGGCCAGAGAAGAGCAGGCGACGGATCGTGTGCACAGGATTGGACAGAGGAGAGGGGTTCAGGTATTTAAGCTGGTCACGATCAATACATTGGAAGAAAAAATTGATCGCATCATTTCCGAGAAGAAAAAACTCATGGAATCCGTAGTCAAGCAGGACGACAAATCTTTACTCAAACACTTCTCTCGGGACGATCTCCTCGAGCTTCTGGCCGTAGATTAGAGCAGCCCGTTTTTCTTATACCAATGGCCCGTCTCTGAAATCGCAATTTTGAGAGGAGTGGCTGCTTGCCAATTGAGAAGGGTCTTTGCTTTCTGGGATGAACAAATCCAATAACGGTGTTTCATTTCTTCGAATTTTTCCCGCCTCATGAGATTTGCCCGCCTTGAAACTCTTCCGCCGATCTCTCCGAATTCACAAATGAGTCTCATAATTCCAAGGGGCAAGGGCAAACCGAATGGATTTTTTCCAAATGACTTAGCTATTTCAAAAAGGAAATTCTTCCAGAACGTGGGAAATTCATTTCCCATCATGAAGGTTTCGCCGATGGCCGCTGGATTCTGTGAAGCAATATAAATGCCTTCAGCAAGATCTCTCACGTAAACCATAGTGATTGCGCTGTCACCATGGTTGAGAACAGGTATAATCCCTGTTTTGGCCATTTTAAAAGCGGGCAAGACATCGTAGTCCCCTGGACCGAAGACCGTGCTTGGCCGAATTATGGTGATGGGCAACTGAGCAGCGGCATTCTGAACGATTCGCTCGGCCAATAATTTGGATTTACCGTAGTAGGTTATCGGATTCGGTACTGAATTTTCGTCTACCGGTTCATGAAGTGACTTGCTGGGACCGACGGCTGCCTGGGAACTTACGAATACAAATCGTTTAATTTGTGCAGTTAGCGACGCCTTCAACACATGGCGGGTAAATTCGACATTTGCATTGAGATACTGAACCCAATTGATTCCCCTGGTAGCTCCTCCGATATGAATTACATAGTCGTGATGCTTGTCTTCGAGAGAATTAGAGATGTCGTCATTGCCGATTAGAGTTACAGGCATTCCATGTAATTTTTTCGCATTAAGGGGATTTCTCGATGCACATGTCACTTCGTGGCCACGCGAACAAAGAAGTTCCACCAAATTTCCCCCAACAAAACCAGATGCCCCTGTAACCAAAAAATGCATGACGAGAACTCATTTCCAACGATGATAGAGACGAAAGAGCGTCTCGGGTGAAAAACCCATGTAGTAACCAATGATCATGACCTGATTAATCAGACTGGTCTTGAGCAATCCTACTTTTTGCCAGCGCCTGGCGGATGTGATTACACACGAGTTGAGGATGATAATTTTTCCATGATATCGTAGTCTTTTAACGAAATCAAAATCTTCCATTATGTCAATTTGCCTAAAACCCCTCATTTTTCTGAAGATGTTTGCATCCACGAATATCGCCTGATCTCCGTACGGCAAATTCAAAAACGTGGATCGTACATTGGCCAGGCCGGCGATACAATTCATTGCAGGGGTTTCATCATCAAATCTCAACCTGAATGCGCCTCCGATGATGCCGCCGTCATCGAAAGCCCTGGAAATTGACTCTTTCCAGTCTAACGGCAAACGAGTATCGGCATGGAGAAAAACAAGAATTTCTCCAGCGGCAGACTCCGCTCCCATGTTCAGTTGTCGCGCACGCCCCTTAGGAGAGACAACGAGTCGAGCATTCCATGTGTTCGACAAAGCTGTGACGATTGAACACGTTGAATCCGAGCTACCGCCATCTACCACAATTACTTCTACTTCCGAGTGTGTTCCGATTGATTCGATTGCAGCACGGATGTTTAATTCCTCGTTAATTGTTGGAATTATAACGGAAAAGCGTATCATATTCCGATCTCGGTTACGGCTCTATTGATTTGTAATACTCAGGGAGGTCATCGGGGCGGTCCACATCGTGCAACTCCTGTATCAATTGGTAGGTTTTCCGTAAAGTGTTCAGTTTTTTCAGCGTCTGAGAGAGCACACGGTCCGTTCCCCATGATATTCCGGCGAAAAGTTCACGGGTTAAGTGCTTCATGCCGATCAAGTAATAACCTCCGTCGGCCGCGGGTCCGATAACTACCTCCTGTGTTTTCAAGCAGGCAAATGCGGACGATATGATGGTCGCAGTTATCCCGGGACAATCGGACCCAATCAGGACAACTCGTGAAAATCCCTGACTGAACCCGGCACGGAAGGCGTGTTCCATACGCTCTCCAATGTGGCCCTCAGTTTGTGGAACAAAATCCCAACCAGGTCCCAACCAGTTCTTCATATCATCTTTATGTGCCCCTTCAAAATGCACCTGAACGCTTGCTAAACGTTCCCTGAGGAAATCGGAAACACTTTTCATGAGGTGCTCGGTCATGTTCTTCTGGATTTCCGCCGCTTTGATTGGGCCTACAATGGGTATTAATCTGGTTTTCGTCAGCCCAGCGATGGGGAATCGAGTGAAAATCTGGATGAGGTCTGAAGGCATTCTCTGAAAATCGGATTAGTCGAGGTGTTCCAGGTTGAGCTCACGCCGACGATACTCATCCACTTTTCGAGGCACCTCATCCTTATTCATCGCCGGATCTCCTCATTACCAACATCAACTCGTGAGTAATGGCCGGAAATGACTAGCTCTGATGTGACGTAACAATTATCCTAAAACAGAATCATTTCCGGTTGCAGGAAGCTCCTCGAAGGATATTAAAATCACGGGAAAAACACCGGGAGACTTTTCCTGCAATTTCGCGTTCGTGATGAATTTGCGAATCGAACCGTTTGAACATTCCACCTTCAACTCGTAATCTTCAATGACCTTGCCCGTTGCCACTTGCTTTTCGAAAAAATCTCTGAATTCGGGAGAGATGAAACTGTGTGATTCCCAATCAAATAACCGGGCTTCCAAATCATCTCCCATGGATCCTTTGAGGACTGATTGCATAGCCTTGTTCATCCAGATAACTTTCAGATTTGTATTGAGCACTGCGAAAGGGGATCGAGAAACGCTAAGCAGCGATTCCGAGTAGTTGTTTGCCAAGCGGACGGACTCCTCTATGTGTTTTCTGTCCGTTATTTCAACAAAAGTGACGACCACTCCTTCAATAACGTTCTCAGTGGTTCGATATGGGAGCAAATTCATGAAGTACCATCGACCATTCTTAGTTTGAACTTCAATTTTCTTGGAAACAAGAGTGCTCAAAACTTCTTCAACATCTTGAACAAGATTGTCATAGTGCAGATTTGAAACAATGTGGCTGACGGGACGCCCGACATCGGACTGTATAAGATTGATGATTTTGGTAACCGCCGGTGTGAATCTTTGAATACTGAGATTAGTGTTCAGAAAGATTGTTCCTATTTGAGTGCTTGCCAACAGATTATTCATGTCATCGTTGGCTTTGGAAAGAGCATCTATTTTCTGCTGCAACTCGGAATTTACCGTGACCAGCTCTTCATTGACGGACTGCTGCTCTTCTTTTGCCGTTTCCAGCTCCTCGTTTGTGCTCTGTAGTTCTTCATTTGCTGACTGTAGTTCTTCGTTGGTGGATTTCAATTCTTCATTCGATGTTTCAATTTCTTCAATTGCGGTTTGGAGATATTCTTTGGTTGAAGCCAATTCGTTTTGCATCTGTTTTATTTTCTTCTTAAGATTCTCGTCGGCAGCCGCATCAGATGACTCTAATTTCTCGGTAGCTTCATCCTTCGTGATTTCTTCAAAAACGGCAAACATTAAGCCCCGCTTGGAAGGGGGCTCTAAAATGGGCCTAACGGTAACACTTGCCAGAATATCTGAACCGTTCAGTTTGACGGATATGCGTTCTAATCTCACCGGCTGTTTATGGGTCATGGCTTTTCTAATCGCATTGGCTAACTCAAGTTTTAAACCTTCCCGGGCCATTCCCAAGATGTTCCAACTTGCTTCTCCGGACGGGGGTTGCAGGAATTTTGTTGTAGAACCGTGAAAATAGAGAATTTCATATTTTTCGTTGAATAGGACCCCGGAAACGGAGTAGTTTTCCAAAAGACAACGCTGGGACAAGTCCTTATATTCCGCTCTTCGCGTCAGCCCGATTCGCGTGTGGCCGTCAATGGTGTACGGATTTGTCTCCAACGTTCCGGATGAGAATTCCGGAGCTGTAGTTGCCCCAATTAAAGATCTTTTCTCGTAAATCTTCCATTTTCTATCAATTGTCACAAAAAGATCTGAAAATTGCCCGATGGTTTCTGAGGTTCCCAAGAGAAGAATTCCATTTTTTGTGAGGGCATAATGAAAAATTGGAATAATTTTCTTTTGTAATTCGGTGCCCATGTAAATGAGCAGATTTCGACAACTGACTAAATCCAGTTTTGAAAAAGGAGGATCGGCAATCAGATTCTGTTCGGCAAAAACTACCATTTCCCGAATCGATTTTTTCACGACGTAAGAATTTTCTCTTCTAATGAAAAAACGTTGAAGTCTTTCCGGGGAAACGTCGGCTGAAATACTGAGCGGATACGCACCTAATCGTGCTGTTTCTATCGCCTCTCGATCGATATCCGTCGCAAAGATTTGCACATTGGTGTCGCATTGGAAGGCGTCCATGTATTCCTGAATCAATATAGCCAAAGAGTACGCTTCTTCACCCGTCGAACAACCAGGTACCCAAGCTCTAAAATTCAACTTTTTCCCCACATTCTCAAACATGACGGGTATGACCTTATTTTTTAAAACTTCGAAACTTTCAGGATCTCGGAAAAAATTGGTTACTCCTATGAGTAGTTCCCGAAAGAGGGTTTCGATTTCACTTGGAAATTGCTGCAGATATTGCACATAATCCGCGAAGGTAGTCATCTGATTGACTGCCATTCGCCTTTGTATCCGGCGAATGATAGTACTGTGCTTATATTGTGAAAAGTCATGTCTGGTGTGGGAACGAATTAAGAGGAAGATTTTGTGAAGATGGTCCACCGGTGCTTGTTCATCACCTGATTGTCTCATTTGCTTTGTATAAGGATGATGAACATACGCGACCAACTCTTCAGCTAATTTATCTACGGGCAAGATGTAATCAACAAGGCCGGTTGCAATTGCGCTTCTAGGCATGCCGTCGTACTTGGCGGTGTCAGGTTCCTGAACCATGACGATGCCGCCTTCACCTTTTATCTTTCGAATACCGAGAGTTCCTTCAGTCCCAGTACCGGAAAGAATGATGCCGATTGCTTTCTCTTTACGATCTTCGGCCAAGGAACGAAAAAAATAGTCGATTGGTTGCCGGAGACCTGAAGTAGGCTGCTTATGAAGGTGCAATTTACCATCCAGTAACATCATGTCGTTATTTGGTGGTATTACGTAGACACAGTTGGGTTCCACGGACATTCCATCTTCGACTTCAGAAACCTTCATTCGCGTAAATCCACGTATGAGATCCGTAAGAATGCTTTTGTGCTTAGGGTCGAGGTGCTGGACGATGACAAATGCAATTCCGGTATCGGGAGGGATATTTGTAAACAGGCTCTCGAATGCCTCAAGTCCTCCTGCAGATGCTCCTATACCTACAATCGGGAAATCAGTTTTTTTCTCATGAACAATGTTATCCTCAGGAGCTGACCCACCACCAGATGGAGAAACATCTTTCTTGTCCTGATCCTTCAAGCGACTGGAATTCCGGCGTTTAGAACTTGGCATCTTTTTCTCCATCAACCTAAACTACCTGAGCTGAAATCGTGGTGGTGCTTTTAATGCTTCCGACGCTATAACAGCTTAGTAAGACTTACCAGTATACTATATGAGAGATTGGCTGATTTAACAAAACGACTATTTTTCCATCTCACGACAATTGGATGCGGATGACTCGTGATCGCAACTTTCGGCTTCGAATGCCCGTACGGATGAAGAGAGGCCCCTTAAGAGCAGAGATTCTACCTTGTGGGCATGTCCCTCGGCTTCATCGGCATCATGGCGAAATGTCTTTTCCGCCAGATGGCGTCCCTTCAAACCTGCTCGTCTCGCAAGCCTCCTAGCGAGAGCCGCTTTTTCGCGAAAGAGTCTCACGGATTTCCAGAGAGTTTTCTCCAAACCGGCTGCTTGCTCTTCAACCAATGTTTGTTCGGCGTAGCTATGACCCACATGACAGGTATATTTGACTAGCCCCCCGTCCGTGACCTCCCATAAAACCCCACCGCATTCAGGACAGGTCAACAATGTACCGGCCGACTCCGATTCGTTTTCAGAAAAACGTGAAAATTCGTCATTTATCTTAGATGTTGGTTCAGGTATTGATTTCAGAAATGTCTCGAAAATACGTTCCTCAGACAGTGATTTTAACTTGTCGGGTATTTCATCAAGCTTTAAGCCAAAATCTACACGGACTACTCTGGCGGCATTTCGTGGCATATCGTTATATGGAGCTTCTTTCGGATCCTGAACAATCGCTATTCCCCCGTGTTGCTTGACGGCAGCCAACCCGGCAGTACCGTCGCTGCCCCAGCCGGTCAGGACAACGCCGATCACTCTGTTGTTATATACTCGAGCCGCTGATTGAAAAAGGAGATCGATGGAAGGCCGGTGGTGATCTCGTTTGGGTCCATTAGAAAGGCGAATAAGCCCAGACTCCATAATCATATGATTATTCGGGGGTGCGACGAATATTCTTCCGGACTTAATCGATTCACCGTCGTGTGGATGAATTGCCTGGAGAGGGCCTGCATTAGTCAAGATTTCCGGAAGAATACTGTGATACGTCGGTGCCAGGTGCAAAACCACAAACACTGCAGCCTGTAAGTCAGGGTCCAAACCCGAAACAATCCGTTTGAGAGCGTCTACACCCCCTGCCGATGCGCCAATAACAATGATGTCCCGATGAACCATAGTCTTACCCTGGGATCACCGGCATATGAACAAATTGAGTCGTATTAGTAAAACGCCGGTCTGACGGATTGTAGTTCACTATCTCTAGTTAAGAGACGAGTAGGGACGTAATAGTTCCAGTGAAAGCGTCTATGTGAGAGAGTTTGTCTTATAAATTCAATATTTTTCCGAAAGTCTTCTTTTGGCGCCGACAGGTCCCATGGGAGTGTCGGTAAAGCTCTTGGCTATTTCAATGTTCTTTAGTTCTTTGCATGGAAAATAATTGACGGGATTATATAATTGACTGCCGACTCTCACTTCGAGATGAAGGTGAGGTGCCGTGGATCTGCCTGTGCTACCGATCAATCCGATTGTGTCTCCGGCCGATACTTTCTGACCTTTACTCACCAGTATGCGGCTTAGGTGGGCGTAATGTGTATAGACTTCCTTACCGTGAT
>CAZTJA010000024.1:0-33342 GCA_964613745.1 uncultured Syntrophaceae bacterium | reverse complement strand
AGAGATGGAGAATTTGCTCCTTGCCTTCAGCGGAAATTTTATAGATCTTAATCCTACCGGCAGCTACAATGTAAAAACCATTCGCCGGGCTGCCCTCGGAAAATACTAATTCACCCTTGGCGAATCTCTTTTCGATGGAAATTGCACTCAATTCGTTAAGCCGTTTTTCAGGCAGTCCTTCGAATAATGGAGTTCGACCTAAAACTGCGGACTTGTTCAACCGACTTTCTCCTGAAAAGCATTTTTGCCGATCGTGATTATTATTAGCAGGTGAGTCAATAAATGAAAAGAAAATTAACCGCTTAACAGCTTTTGACAAGAATAATCGACAATATATAGAGAGGTCCGATGGATTGGTCCAAAGAAGCTGAGGATGCAGTATCAAAGGTGCCGTTTTTTGTCAGACGGAGAGTCAAAAAACGAGTTGAAGAGGAAGCTCGGGTCGCCGGGAAGTCCTTTGTCACTATTGATGAAGTGAACAAAACTCGGAAAAAATATTTGTCCAGTATGGAATCGGAGATCAAGGGCCATCAGGTCGAGACGTGTTTCGGTCCCGGAGGCTGCCCAAATCGAGCGATCGCGACGGAAGGATTGCCCGAGAAAATTGAATCCTGCTGCGCATCAAGAGACCTCTTGAAAATGCTCAAAGAGAAAGTAGAAGGGCAACTCAAATTTCACCATGAATTTCGAATATCAATTTCCGATTGCCCCAATTCTTGTTCTCGGCCACAGATCGCCGATATCGGGGTAATTGGGGCAAAGAAACCTGCTGTTGACACTTCAGTTTGTTCGGGCTGTGGTTCATGCGTTGTAATTTGTAAGGAGAACGCGTTTGAAATGTCGGAAGACGGTGAGTCCGTTACATACGATGAGGAGGCTTGTATTGCCTGCGGCAAGTGCCTCAATATCTGCCCAACAGGGGCAATTACGGAGGGAACACAAGGGTATAGGGTTCAGTTGGGAGGAAAATTGGGGAGACATCCGCAATTGGCTCGGGAGTTGCCCGGCATATATTCTGAAACGGAGTTATTAGAAATTATTGAAAAATGTCTCGATCATCATGTTTTATGTAACGTAGGGGGAGAAAGATTCGGGGAGGTGATCAACAAAACAGGAACAGAATTTTTGAAGACGGTTGAAGATTGAGGTAATAACAGCAACCATTTTTCTCAAACATGATCACAGATGTACGCGCTCGTATTACGAAACCTAACCACCTAATTAACTTAAGCAAATGACTGCCAGGATCAAATGGAGAATCATCAATTTTGCGAAGGCGGCAAGATCTTTCCGTGCAAACAAACGAAAAAAATCGTGCACGTTGACTTAAGTCAAGGCCCATTTTTCGATTACGAATTAAACATTAATTAACGATACGGAAACGAAAACATGCCGTTCGGTCAACGAATTATCAGGAGGAGAAAATGTCTGAAATGTTTTGTTATCAATGTGAGCAAACGTCCGGTGGGACCGCTTGCACGAAAGTAGGCGTCTGCGGCAAATCCCCGGAAGTCGCCGCACTGCAGGACCTTCTGACCTATGCCATTCAAGGATTGTCCTTGGTTGCCGTAGAAGGCCGCAAAGTAGGCGTGGTTGACAATGAGGTTAATGCCTTTACCGCCGAAGCAATGTTTTCAACCCTAACCAACGTTGATTTTGATGCCGGCAGATTCGTACCCATGATTCAACAATGTGCACGGCTCCGAGATAGTCTCAAAGCCAAAGTGAAGGCGGCCGGCGGCAAGTCTGATTTCAACGAGGCTGCTGCAAATTTCACACCGGCGAACGACGTCGAAGGAATGCTGAAGCAGGCCGCAGGAACCGGTTTTGAACATCAGGAAGGGAAGAATGCCGACATCGAATCCCTGCAACATATATTGATTCTCGGTCTGAGAGGCGTCTCTGCTTATGCGGACCATGCAAGAATTTTGGGCCAGGAAGACGATTCCGTATTCGCCTTCATCCATGAGGGAATGGCAGCCATTTTGAATCCAAATCTCGGATTGGAGGATTGGATCGGACTGGTACTTAAATGCGGCGCAGCCAACCTTCGAGCAATGGAGCTTCTGGACGCCGGCAATACCGGGACATATGGTCACCCGGTTCCGACTCAGGTTCCACTCGGCCACAAGCAGGGCAAGGCAATTCTCATTTCCGGCCACGATTTGAAAGATCTGGAAGTCCTCCTGAAGCAAACTGAGGGCAAAGGCATCAACATTTATACCCATGGGGAAATGCTGCCCACCCATGCGTATCCTGAACTGAAGAAATACGGACACTTTTACGGCCATTATGGAACCGCCTGGCAAAATCAGCGTAAAGAATTCGCTGAATTTCCGGGTTCAATCCTGATGACTACCAACTGTATTCAGCGTCCAAAAGATTCGTACACGGACAACATCTTCACCACAGGTCTTGTTGGGTGGCCCGGAGTCAGACACATAGCAGAAAAGGACTTCACCCCTGTAATCGAAAAAGCTCTTTCTATGCCGGGCTTTCAAGAGAGCACAAATGGGAAAACGGTCACGTGCGGCTTCGGCCGAAACACGGTCATGTCGGTAGCTGGAACCGTAATCGATGCGGTGAAAGCCGGCGCGATTCGACACTTCTTCCTGGTTGCCGGTTGTGACGGCGCAAAGCCGGGCAGGAACTACTACACGGAATTCGTGGAAAAAGTCCCACAGGATTGCGTGGTACTGACATTAGCGTGTGGAAAATTCCGCTTCTTCGACAAGGACCTCGGCACCATTGGTGGAATTCCAAGGCTTCTGGATATCGGTCAATGTAACGATGCCTATTCGGCGATTCAGATTGCGGTAGCTCTGGCCAATGCATTCAATGTAGGTGTTAACGATCTGCCGCTTTCAATGGTACTTTCCTGGTATGAACAGAAAGCGGTTGCGATTCTTCTGACACTCTTGCACCTCGGCATTAAGGGAATCCGCTTAGGCCCGAGCCTTCCGGCATTCATTACCCCCAACGTGCTCGACGTGCTGGTCAAGAACTTTGATATTAAGCCTATCAGCACGCCGGATGAAGACTTGAAGGCAATTCTCGGCTCCGACGTTAACCCAACGCCGGCCCAGAAAACGGCGTAATCTGCGGCAAAGCCGGGGGGAAACATGAGTTTCCCCCCTCATGAGGAGACCGACAATGAAATGCCCGGGACAAGACCCAAGATTTTGGAAATTCGATGCAATATTTGATGCCGTTTGTCCTGGCTGCGGTAAAACCGTCGAATTTTTTAAGGATGAAACGAGAAGGAGATGTAAAGGCTGCGGCAATTATGTCCTTAACCCCAAAATGGATTTTGGATGCGCCGCACATTGTAAGTTCGCCGAGACGTGCTTCGGAGATCTCCCACCGGAATTGATAAAACAAAAGCAGGATTTGTTTAAGGACAGAGTCGCTATAGAAATGAAGATGTTCTACAAGCAAGATTTTAAGAGCATCGGTTTCGCAATGAAGACGGCCCGTTATGCAGAAGAAATTGCTTTGAAGGAAAATGCCGATCCGGCAATAGTGATGACCGCGGCTTATCTGCTGGAGCTTGGATCCAGGAATCCCGGCGAGGCAAGAAATATCCTTGAAAAGTTGGATGCGGCGGAGCCTCTCATGGAAGCCGTTTTGAATCTCATTGCGAACATCAGCATTTCCGATGACGCGAATTCGCGTGTCTTGAAAGATGCTCGGCTGCTCGCAGTCACCGAGGAAAAAGTTAAAAAGGCAATCATATCCACTGAAGATCTCGCTCGAATAATAGAAAAGGAAATTCTAACCGAATCAGGCAAAGCGCTGTGCCGTGATCGGCTCCTCAACAACAATAAAGTAGCGGCTTGAAGTGACGACGCAACTTGAGAGCGGGGGAATACACTTGTATTTCGACCAGGCTGAACACAACCTTTAGTATGTATATTCAATCAGTTAGATCATGGGATTGATCTTTTCTAGTGAGGACGACATGAAGATAAAAAGAAAGATAATCGAAATAGATGAAGAAAAATGTAACGGCTGCGGAAATTGCATTGTGAACTGTGCCGAAGGTGCCCTGGAAATCATTGACGGCAAGGCCAAGCTGGTTGCGGACAAATTTTGCGACGGACTGGGAGCCTGTCTTGGTGAGTGCCCAACGGATGCTCTGAAGATTATCGAAAGGGACGCTGAGGATTTTGATGAAGAAGCGGTTGAGCACCATCTGAAGGCACAATCCGAAAAGCAACCCGCTCAGCAGATGGCTTGCGGATGCCCTTCTTCAAATATTCAGGTATTTGAAAAAGCATGTGCAGGATTTAATAAGCCTACTGAGGTCGCCCCCACGGATGAATCGGCGTTGAGACATTGGCCTGTTCAGATTAAGCTTGTTCCTCCAACGGCTCCATTTTTGAGAAATGCGGATCTATTGGTAGCAGCGGACTGCACCCCCATTGCATACCCGAATTTCCACAGGGATTTTTTAAACGGCAAGGCGGTTATGATCGGCTGCCCGAAATTCGACGATGCACAGGAGTATGTAGAGAAATTCGCTCAGATTTTTGCCCATAATTCCGTTAAGAGCGTTACTGTGGTGGTCATGGAAGTACCCTGCTGTTCAGGTCTACCGATGATTGTGCGACGCGGAATGGAGTTGGCGGGCAAAGATGTGCCGATGGACAAGGTAATCATCAGCACCAAAGGCGATGTCCTACGCAAAGAAAAGTTAGTTGCGTAATGAAACTATTTGTAACAATCCAGAGAAGCACCTCCATGCGTCTGCATGGAGATGCTCCCAAACGCCTAATAGGTAAACCCGCCGGGAGTTTTCATGTAAAGAATTCCGTATCTGTCTCTGATTTCTTGGTCAATTTTGTCGGAATTTTCGAGATCAAGCGGAATTCGGAGATCGTGCTTAATTTCTAACAAGGCCCTCTTCTTACCTTGTTCCTTCATTTCCTTAAGTTTGTGATAAAGATGTTCAATGTTAAGAACGTCGTCACCATCCACTTTCACGACTCTGTCCAAATAAGAAGCAGGATCCACTAAACCATACTCGGGAAATATCTCGGAAATAAGAACGACTTTTTGGAACGGTTTCAAAGGGTATTCGTCTGCATATTTGGCTCGAAATGTGTCACCTGATTTGCCCAGATTGTCGAGACAATTCATCGTCAATTCTACGAAACCGATCCCGCTCATCACGAAGTAATTTGCATTTTGGAAAATTTTGGAGACAAATTTCGGTAAACCTTTGGTCACCTGTCCGTCTATGTCGACTTTCTTTCCATTTCTCAGGACGGTAATCCTGAGGGGGTCCCCCAATTTTTTTCTGTTCAGGACTTCCAGCCAGTAAACCCTTTGATCAAGCGGCTTGAAGAACAGCTCCCCGAAGTTGTCCACTTCGAGATTATCTACACTCACAATGATGTCATTCTCGCGGAGGCCGAACTCGTACGGTCCGCCGCCTGGAATGATGTAAGCCAACAAAATTCCTCCCTGATCCTGGGTTAACCCGTAATATTCCTTTAAACGAGGAAACATTGATTGCATTACGAAACGCCATCGAGGAATTTTTTCAGGGTCATTTATGACGGGGAAAAGATTCTTGATAACGTTAATGGGAATGAAGTAGTTAATCCTATCGGTTTCTTTCATTCCCTGAAAGGCCATTCCAATTACCTGGCCACCGTGGAAGACAGGGCCACCGGAATTACCCCTGTTCTGCTGGAGAGATGCCTGGACCATCAACCATTGATCCTCGGAATGCGCATACCGATTTACTTCTATTCTGCTGATTTCACCCTGCTCGGATTTGCTTATTCCCTCTCCCCCGAGAGGATAGCCCCAACCAAAAACTTTGTCCCCTACACGTAATAAATCACTATTGCCGAGTTCCAGCGGTACAATTGGGCCGTTTCGGCGTTCATACAACTGGATCTCCGAAGGTTCCATTTCCAAGACGGCAAAATCCGCGGTATCACAAATTCCTAAAAGCCTGACATCATACCGATGCTTCTCGCGACCGTTTGAAATCTTTATGCTCTGTGCCTGACTGACCGTATGAGCGTTGGTCAAAATAAGAGCTCTTTTTCCCGGAAACGCTTCTTTGTGGGTAAAGAAAAAACCAGTACCCCGAACATTGCTGAAATCGGGGGTCTTCCAAGGTTTATGATAATAAGCAGCCCGTTTAACGGCAAACACTCGCAGCACCTGAGTCTCGATTAGCTGAGTCGAAGGCATCTCAGCGCAAACTCCGGATACGATGAAAAAGCACAAAGCGATCAGGAAAATACCGATGGGCATGTAATCCTCGTTGTTTCTTAATTTGTCGTCACACTGTCCACGAATCTATTCTGAAAACTGAATAGTCGAATGCCTAAAACACAGTTGCCCGAGAAAAGTTCTTCAAGAGATTTGAGACATTTAACGACGGTGAGTGTCGCAACAATTATGTAACGAATATGTTGGAATGACAAGACGATGTACTTTGCAATCGTGGCAACAGATATGTAGAGGAATTGATTCTCAAGATGCTACATGATAATGTTGCGCCCTAAATTATTAAGCAATCGTTCTGAATTGACCCAAGATCGAAAGTTTGCGCCTAATTACTCAAAATCGAGGGGGGCAGTATTAATGCCCAGAATTGCTACTTGTCCAGGAAGTTCCGATGATTTCTCAAATGACAATTTGTTTGAAAAAATCCCGATCGCTTCATGGATTGAGGACTGGAATCCCGTTTTAGAATTCCTGAGATCCAGCTGCCGGCTTGATGAACAAGATTTTCACGATATTCCACAAGACACGATCATAGCAAGCATTTCAAAAATTCGCGTCTGCAATGTCAATCCGGCGGGATTGTCTCTTTTCGGAGCGAGGTCTTCGGCTGAGTTTTCCGCCGAGTATGCTACGCTTTTTGCACCCAGATCACTGCAAGCAATTTACGAGCAGTTGGGCGCAATCATCAAAGGTGAGTCGGCGATCGAAGTTGAGACGCTGAGACGCACATTTGGCGGAGACGATAGATTCTTGCTCCTTAAGGCCAAGGTAATATCAAATCAATTCATCATGACGATGCTGGATATAACTCCTCATAAGGAACTTAGAGACAGTCTTTACGAGACAAACGCGAAGATGACCCGCATCCTGGAAAGTATCAGCGACGGTTTTTTCTCTTTGGATCACGAACTTAAAATTACCTACTTCAACACGGCTGCTGAAAAACTCTTGCGTGTCACGAGAGACGAAGTCATCGGCAAGAATCTTTTCGATATATATCCGGAAGCCAAGAATTCCGTTTTTGAAGACAGCTATTTGCGAGCCCTAGTTGAAAATGTATCGCTCAGTTTTGAGAGCTATTTTGAACCTCACGGTAACTGGTACAATGTTCGTGTTTATCCTTTTGATGCAGGAATTTCTGTCTACTTTCAGATCACCAATGAACAGAAACGTACCGAAGAAGCTTTGAGAAAAGCAAATGAGGAGCTTGAGATTCGCGTCGCCCAGAGAACAGCGGAGTTGGTCAGTCTCAATAAGCAGCTTTTGAACGAAATTACGGCTCGAGAACAAATGTCGAAGGAGCTTTCGGCAAATGAACGAAAGTTTCGGGCGGTATTTGAACATAATTTCGACGGATTGCTGCTGACTTCACCGGATGATGGGCGGGTGCTTGCGGCTAATCCCGCTGCCTGCAAGATGTTCAGATGCACTGAAAGAGAACTTCAAGACTTGGGAAAGAAGAGATTTGCAGACGAGCATGACCCTTCACTTATCAATCTTCTTGAATCAATAAAACTGTACGGTTCGGCGCAAGCGGAACTAACCTATCGCCGATCCGACGGAACTTTATTCGATGCCGAAGTTTCCGGGGTTATGTTTCATGACTGTGACGGTGAAATTCGATCAACATTCGTCATTCGTGACATCACCAGCCGGAAAAGAGCACAAGAGAAGCTTCTGGAAAGCGAGGAGCGATTCCGAAAAATATTCGAGCAGGGTCCCATCGGAATGGCGATTGTAGGCCTCGATTTCCGCTGGACAACCCTGAATTCCGCATTGTGTGACATGCTCGGTTACACATCAGAAGAACTCCAAACTATGACCTTTCCAGACATAACGCATCCCGATGACTTAGAGTTGGACGTAACTCTGGCCGGCAGATTGGTACGATCCGAAATTCCCTTTTACAAAATTGAGAAACGCTACATAAAAAAAACCGGAGAAATAATCTGGGCCAATCTGACGGGTGCTCTCATAAAGGATTCAACCGGAACTCCCCTTTATTATGTTGCCATGGTCGAAGATATATCCGAAAGGAAACGTTCGGAACAACTGCTGAGAAGATGGGCTCAGGATTTGGAAAGATCGAATCGAGACTTGGAGCACTTCGCCTATATAGCATCTCATGATTTGCAGGAGCCCCTGCGTAATGTAGCGAATTGTCTTCAATTGTTACAGCTCAAATTCGACAAAGATTTAGGGCCGGATGCCGATACGTACATCAATTATGCAGTTCTCTCCGCCCGAAAGATGAAGTCTCTTGTGGAGGATCTCCTTGAGTATTCTCGAATTACCATTCGGGGGAAAGCTATTCAAGAAACGGATTCCGAAAAGGTCTTGATAAACACGTTGCAGAATTTGAAATTCGCGCTGGACGAATCAGGTGCCGTGATTACCCACGATCAGTTGCCCACGTTACCGGCTGATCCGACTCAGTTGATGCAGGTTTTTCAAAATCTCATTCTCAATGCCATCAAGTTTCGCAACAACGGGATCCCGGAAATCCACATTTCTGCGCAACAAATGGGCATGGAATGGTTGTTCTCGGTACGAGATAACGGGATCGGGATAGATGAGGAATTTTTCGAGAAGATTTTCGTTCTGTTCCAACAACTGGACAAGAGCACATACGATGGGACGGGCATAGGATTGGCCATAGTCAAAAAGATCATAGAACGGCATAGAGGCCGGGTCTGGGTAGAGTCGGAAGTGGGTGCCGGTTCGACTTTTTATTTTACGATTCCGGTTGAATCTTCGAATAATGATTCTTGATGACCTACTTCTGTTCACCAAATAAAAAACCCTTAGCCTTAGGCTAAGGGTTCAGAGTACAAGCTGTAACGGGGATTTACCCCTCTATAAAGGGTCTCAGTCGTTTGCTCCTGGATGGATGTCTCAATTTCTTGAGTGCTTTCGCTTCTATTTGGCGGATTCGTTCACGGGTAACATCAAAATCCTGCCCCACTTCTTCCAACGTGTGGTCCGCTCGTTCGCCGATACCGAATCGCATTCTCAGGACCTTTTCTTCTCTCGGAGTAAGCGTGGCGAGCACTTTTCGGGTCTGCTCGGTTAGGCTCATCCCCACAACCGCCTCCGAAGGAGACAGGATTTTTTTATCCTCGATGAAATCTCCCAGATGTGAATCTTCCTCTTCTCCTATTGGGGTTTCAAGGGAAATGGGTTCTTTCGCGATTTTGAGAACCTTTCTCACCTTTTCCAATGGAAACTCCATTTTTTCGGCAATTTCCTCAGGGGTAGGTTCCCGACCGTATTCTTGAACGAGATATCTCGAAGTTCGGATGAGTTTGTTTATGGTTTCAATCATATGGACGGGGATTCTGATTGTACGTGCTTGGTCGGCAATGGCCCTTGTTATGGCTTGACGGATCCACCAAGTTGCATACGTGCTGAATTTGTACCCCCGCTGATACTCAAATTTATCAACGGCCTTCATGAGACCTATGTTGCCTTCTTGAATGAGATCAAGGAATTGGAGACCTCGGTTGGTATACTTCTTAGCAATGCTAACTACCAATCTCAAGTTCGCCTGAACAAGCTCACTTTTCGCTTTCCGGGCCAGATATTCACCTTCCTGACATGAGTTCAATGCCACTTTGAGATTTTCTTCATCCATTCCGGCTTCGGATCTAAGCTTCTGAATTTTTTTCGAAGCACTCTCAAGCTTCTTATCTAAGTCCAATACCTTTTGCGGCGACAAGTTCGTCAGTTTCTTGAGAGACTTCTTCTCCTCAATATTTTTCTTCCATAGCGAGAGCGACTCTTTGGCCTTATCTAGAGGCAATCTGAGTTCATATTCCACCGCCCGCAATTCATCATGGGCGGCTTCCAGCTTTCTGACAAGGAATTTTAGCTTGCCGGCAATGTGGTCGATCATGTTGCTGTTGAGATTGATGTTCCTCAAGCACACCACAATACGATCCCGGCAACTTATCATTTCCTCTTCAAGTTTTCGGGCAAGTTCTTGATCGTTCTGCTCAATGGCGGTTTTGCGTTTTGCGTCCAAAGCATTATATTTGGCGTCGCATTCTTTCATCTCTTCAATGAATTTGAGAACTCTCTCAATGTGAGTAGAATCCTCTCCATCCGCCATTTCTTCTTCTTCGAAGCCTCTAATGACTTCTTTGAGACGAATGTTCCCTTTTTGTAGCTTGTCCCCTAACGCCAAAACCTCCTTGATCGTGACGGGACAACCTATAATAACCCCGAATACTTGCTGCTCGCCTTGTTCGATGCGTTTGGCGATTTCAACCTCGCCCTCTCGGGTCAAAAGGGAAACACAACCCATTTCGTGGAGATACATTTTTACGGGATCATTCCCTCTAACCAGAGATTCCGGATCGGCAGCAAGTTCCTCTTCTTCTTCCTCTTCTACTTTTTCTTCATCGATTTTCCGCGCTTTCTTTTCGGATACGGGGATTTTCTTATCGGACGCTACCAATTCGATATCAAAATCCGTCATCATTTTGACGAGAAGTTCATCGATTTGAGCAGGTCCGACTATGTGCGCAGGCATATGCTCGTTAATTTCATCGTACGTCAGATACTTCTTGTTTCGAGCCAATTCAAAAAGCTCTTTAAACTCACCCTTCGGTTTTGATTCCGACATTAAAAGCCGTCTCCTTCTCAGGTTATTCCTAAAGGAACTGCAGATACTTTAAACGGTGGAGGAAAACACAATAGTTATAGAAAAGGTTGAAGCACACATTGTCTTGTGGAATCGACCGCTCGCTTCATGATTTTGAATGCCGATACAAATGTCGCAAAAAGAAAACTCTTTGCGACGAAAGATTATTTCCTCAGCCTTCGGCCGATCGCCCAAAGTTCTCTTGCCAGTTCGTTGTATTCGTCATTGCAAGGGGTGCATTTCTTCATTAGCTCCTGAATCTCGGCTTTTCGATTTTCGAGTCGTTTCAAACGGAGATTTTCAAGAGACTCGTACATAACCTTATCGCCGTCCACTTCAGGTCTTAAATCGTCCTCTTCGGGCCTTGGTTTTAAAAACCCTGCTACGATGGATGCCAGCTCTTCGGAACTCAGTGAGCCGGCAAACGCCGGAGCATCGAATGCACCGTTCTCATCTTTGAAGTGTAGCATTAACGCCGACAACTCTTTCAAAGTTGGATGGTTGATATACTTTAATACGCCGCTCTCAAGTACTTCTTCCATAAAGCCTGGTTTCAGAAGCATTCCGCGAACAACATTTCTTTCGTCAGCCGGGAAATCGAATAAGCTTCTTACTTGAATCCTGTCGGTTTTTTTCGTTAAAGATACTTGAGTTTGAACAAGCTTTCTTAATCTGTCTTCGCGTATTTTGAGCCTCGAAGAGAACCTTTCAATAAGATAATCCCTGTCTGATGAATCGGCAATCTCTCGAAGCACGGGAATGCACTCTTCAAGCGCGGAATTTCGTCCTTGTAAACGTGTTAAATCATGTTGTTCGGCTAAGTGCTCAAATAAAAAATCTATAATCGATTTTGCGTTGGACAGGAGTGATCGAAAGCCCGCAGCCCCTAGTCGTCTGACCGCTTCGTCTGGATCCTTATCCTGAAAAAGAATGAGACACTTGGGTTCAATTCCCTGGGATAGGAAAATAGGAATTGACCTCTTTACCGCACGAATGCCGGCCTCATCGCCGTCAAACAGTACGACGATATTTGATGTGAACCGCTTAAGGAGCCTTACTTGATCAACTGAAAGCGCCGTACCTAGAGGAGCTACCGAGTTTTCGAGGCCTCGTAAACGTAGAGAAATCTGGTCGAAATACCCTTCAACCAGGATTGCACATTCTTCCTTCTTAATTCCTTCTCGCGCAGCATCTAGTCCGAAGAGGATGGATTTCTTCTGAAAGATCGGTGATTCCGGCGAGTTAAGGTATTTAGGTTCACCCGCACCGATTATTCGTCCCCCAAAGCCGATTATTTTCCCAGTGAGATCTTTTATAGGGATCATTAATCTCGATCGGAAATAATCATAGAATCCCGATCCGGATCTTTCCCTTACCAGGCCTACTGATGCGGCATCTCTGAAGTCAACCCCTACCTTTCTGAGATGATTGGTGAGGCCTTCCCAGGTGTCAGGGGCGAAACCAAGCCCTACTCTCTCGGCGTCTTCATAGGACACGCCTCTGTTCTCAAGGTATTTACAAACCTCAGGAGCGGAACCTAAGGACGAGACAAAAAAAGATTGGGCATGAACGAGTGCATCAAAATATTTCTGTTTTCTGTCGCCGGTGGATCCAAAGGCGGATTTCTCGAAATCAAGGGCGATACCGTATTTTCTCGCCAAGACCTGGACCGCTTCAACAAAGGAAACATTTTCGGCTTTCATTATGAAATTGAAAACACTTCCCCCGACTGCGCAGCCGAAACAATGGAAAATTCCCTTTTGAGGCGAAACGTAGAAGGATGGATCTTTGTCGCCATGGAAGGGGCAAACACCTCGAAAGTCCTTCCCGGCTTTCTTGAGGTCTACGTATTCCGAGATAACGCGAACAATGTCTGCAGCGGCAGAGATTTCCGCAATTTTTGATTCAGGAATCCGCATTTGCGCCCTTAAAGAAGTTTAGGAGTGATTTTCAAAAAATGATCCCGATTACGATCCGGTGTTATGATTCATTAAACGGGTAATAAAAAATAATTTTGACTCAAATGTCAAGAGCTGAGTTAAATATCAATTTCTACTACGGTTATCCCATCGCCCCCCAGTTCGGGTTTTGCGGAGTGTATTCCCCGGACAAGCTTATGGGCAGTCAAATGATCCCAAATAGCCTTTTTTAGACGACCTGTTCCTTTACCATGAATTACATTTATAGTAGTTAAACCGCCTAAGAGAGCTTGGTCTACGGCTCGATCAATAATGGGAATTGCTTCGTCTACTCTCAGTCCGATAACGTTTATCTCCCATTTGGGATCAGCGGGGGAGATATGTACTCCAATTTGCCTATTTTTTAAAGAGGTTTTTTTGTCGACTCGTCCTTTCACGATTTCAACGTCGTCCGAATCTACCCTTACCGACAAGTTGCCCATTTCAATATCAAGCTTTCCCCCTTCGAGAACATCCTTAACGATACCCGTTCTTCCCCACGTTTTTACGAGGACTCGTGAACCGGCGGCCGGGGGTTGTTTTTGAAGATCCAAGGGAACACCCAAAGTGTCCGTAATTTCCTTGCGGATTTCCGATAAAACCTGAGCCGGCCTGAATGATTTTACTTCTTCTTTGCTCTTTGCCGCTTTGATTGAGTTTTGTAAATCTTTGATCTTCTTCTCAGATTGTCGGAGGAGGTTTTGCGCTTCACGCCTTACGCCGTCAATCACCTCGTCTCTAAGATTTCGGTGCTCGGCGAGTTCCATTTCAAGCACTTCACGTCGGCTCTCCCATTCAGATTTCAATTCATCAACCTGTGAGAGTTTCTCCCTTAATTCGTGCATGAGCCTCGAACTACCACCTGACGACTTATCCAGATATTCTCGAGCTTTGTTGATCACGTTGGGCGATAAACCTATGCGTTCAGCGGTTTCTATGGCATGGGATTCGCCGGGCAAATCATACAGCAGTCTAAACGTAGGCTTAAGAGTGACTGGATGAAATTCCACACTCACATTCATAACGTCTGATCTTGACAGGGCGTAAGACTTCAGGTGAATCAAATGGGTTGTAATGAGTACCCTTACACCCTTTTCGACAAGTTCATCGACAATCGCCATTGCAAGGGCTGAACCTTCATCCGGATCAGTGGCTCCACCCAATTCATCAAGAAGGACCAAATCGCCGATCGATGCATTTTCTACGATCGATTTTATGCGGAGCATGTGGCCGGAAAATGAGGATACTTTCCCTCTGATATCCTGATCGTCTCCGATATCGGCCATAACTCTCTCAAAAGGAGCTATTTTTGTGCCTTCCTGCACCGGAATGAGCAGCCCGCATCGGACCATCAATGGGAACAAACCGGCAATTTTCAGGGCAACGGTTTTACCCCCCATGTTTGCTCCACTTATGATTGTGGCCCTGGTATCGGATTCCTGAATTATGTCCATAGGAACCACTTGAGTACCTGAAGCTATAAGTAGTGGATGCCTGGCTCCTAAAATTCTAAATCCTTGATCGGATATTTCAGGTTCAATCCCGTCGATTTCTCGCGCATAAATGGCTCTGGCTTGAAAAGCATCCAGACGTTTGAGAGCTCTAAAATTGGCATAGAGTTCCGGCGAGGCTTCCCGGATCTTCTGGGTTAGTTCAATAAAAATCCTACGAATTTCTTCACGCTCTTCATCTTCTATACCGGCGACCTCATTGTTGAGTTCCACGACCTGAAACGGTTCCACATAAACGCTTGATCCGCTCCTGGAATGATCGTGGATAATACCTTCCAAAAGACCCTTGAACTCCGGTCGCAACAAGATCACATAACGATCGTTGCGCTGAGTAATGTAATCCTCTTGAACAATTCTGGCGAGGTCGCGATCGCGCACTATGGATTCAAGTTTCTTACGGACTCTATCTCTGGTTTTTGCACCTTTGTTCCTGATCCGAATGAGTTCCGGGCTTGCATCGGACCGAACTTCTCCGTGCTCGTCGATTACTCGACTGATGTCGCGCTGCAGCTGATCCATGGGTAATAATTGAGCTTTTTGGGCCCTCAGAATGTCATAGCGTTCATCCAGACGCCCCAATCGGTAGCTTACCGTAGCTGATGTAGAGACAATGTCCAAAACGGAGAGAATTTCTTCGGGATTAAGGACTCGCGACGCATCTAATCTGAGATCATCGATAAGCACGTTGAGCGGAATTACTCCAGAAAATCCTAAAGGACCGGAGAGTTGTAGAACTTCTTTCCATTGGGAAACGAGTTTCATTTCCTCTATGAATGCCGCATCGTCGTCCGTGGGAGTAGACGACAACATTTCGGCTCTACCCGGTTCGGATTGACAATAAGCAGCCGCCTCTTCGAGAACTGCATACAATTCCAGCGACTCGAAGCTTTGTTCCAGTATTTCGTGAATTTCGTTTTCCATTATTGTCGATCGGCAATGAGAGGGCCGTGTGCGTTGGTCGTGCGTAGTATCAGTGTTCGAGATTGGATTTTCGTGACTCTGTTTCGCTTCATTCAGATCTCGTCTGCCTATTACAGACGAACAGGTACACCCTCTGCTCGCAAATATTCCTTTAATTCTCGGATAGAAAGAACCCGGTAATGAAAGATGGACGCAGCCAGCACGGCATCGGCACCGGCCAGCACAACAGCATCCCGCATATGCTGAGCCGATCCTGCCCCACCGGAGGCAATTACCGGAATCCCTACGATATTGGCTATCGCCTTAGTCATTGGTATGTCATACCCGTCTTTAGTTCCATCAGCATCCATACTGGTGAGCAATATTTCGCCGGCCCCGAGATCTTCAGCTTTCTTGGCCCATTCGAGAGCATCAATTCCTGTCATTGTCCGGCCGCCGTGGACGGATATCTCGAAGCCCGACGGCGTATTCCCTGTCTTTTTTGCGTCTATGGCAACTACGATGCATTGACTCCCGAACATGTAAGCGCCTTCACTGACCAGGTTGGGATCCTGAACCGCCGCAGTATTCAGCGAAACTTTGTCGGCTCCGGCAGTAAGCAATTCTCGGATGTCCTTCGTTGACCGAATCCCACCACCCACCGTTAGAGGCATGAATACCTGTTCCGCAGTTCTGGCCACCACGTCGAGAATGATTTTTCTTTTCTGGTGGGAAGCGGTTATATCCAGAAATACGAGTTCGTCGGCGCCTTCCGCGTCATAGAATCGAGCGTTCTCGACGGGATCTCCGGCATCCTGAAGATTAACAAAATTGATGCCCTTTACGACTCGGCCGTCCTTTACGTCCAAACAGGGGATTATTCTCTTAGCCAGCATATTCTTGCGCCAATCTGACTGCTTCCGACAGGTCGATGGTTTTCTCGTACAATGCTCTACCTATGATAATACCCATTATTCGTGCATGCCGTAATGCGAATACGTTCCGGAGGTCGTCCATAGTGGTTACACCACCCGACAAAATCACAGGTGATGTCACGGAATCGGCGAATTGCCGTGTTGCAGGAATATTGGGACCCTGCATCATTCCATCTTTGGAAATATCGGTGTATATGAACGCAGCCGGTCCAAGATCATCGAATTCCTGAGCTAATTCCGCAGCGGTGGAATTGGTGGATGCTGTCCATCCTTCCACAGCAACCTTCCCGTTTAAGGCGTCTATTCCGATTGCTATGCGACCGGGAAAGGCTCTCAGTAGTTCCCTCACCTCATGTGGATTCTTTGCCGCCTTAGTCCCAATTATGCAAAACTGGACACCGGCCTGCAGATATTTTTCAACGGTTTCGCGGTTCCGGATTCCTCCGCCGACTTCAATCGGGATGCCAACATTGGAAGCAATTGCAGTAATTGCTTCGAGTGCCGCCGGTCGCCCTTGAATCGACCCATCAAGATCAACGATGTGAATTCTCTGCGCGCCTGAGTTTTCCCAGGTTTTCGCCTGAGCCACCGGATCCGCGTTGAACACCGTGCAGTCATCCATCTTTCCTTGTCGTAAGCGGACACATTTACCATCTTTGATATCTATAGCCGGAATAATGATCATGAGGAATTGTACCTTGTACGTAGTTGAGAAGCGCGCAGATCCAGCGTACTTTGAGCAATAAAAAAGCCCCCTGCTCGGGGGCTTTTTCTTTATCAGTTACTAACCGATCGGGTTATTCAACCGGCAGGTAGTAAACGAATGGGGGCCACGGAACGATGAACTTCCACATGGGCACTGCTACGGGGATGGGCGGCGGACCACCGGGGGCGCATCCGATCATGGGGCCACATACCGGCATAGGAGCTTGCGGATACTGCATCTTAACATCGATCGTGGTAGTAAGCTTTTTCGGCCTCATAGGTGCAGGCTTCATAACCGGCGGCGGAGCGCAGGAGCCACCTATGCAAGCGGGCGGTGCGGCTGCCGGCATCATCTGTGGTTCGGGCGCCGGAATTGCACCTGTGAACGTCCCGGCCCATACCACGGTCGCCGCAGACATGGCGATCAGTATGAATCCGAGAATTCCTAGCTTTTTAACCATACCCTCATCCTCCTTTCGACAACTCATTATATCTGTGTAACTCAAATCTAATCTAACTTTACAGCCCTGTTACTTCGTAACTTTAGCAGGCATCATGGGCGGAGGCGGAGCCATAGGGATGGGACCGCATGCCGGTTTTTGTTTTACATAGCTGGCTTTCACATACACGCAACGAGGGACTTTGTGGGTCTTGCAGCAGGGATCCATGAATGTATCGAAGTGCTCATTCTTGACTTCTACTGCAGGAACAAGCCACTCATAGCGGCCGACTGCAATCGGGTTGGGATAAGTCTGGGGATTTCCGTAGAAGGCCAGTGGTGTACGCGGCCATGCAACACCTGCCAAATAAGGAGCAACAACTCTAACTTTGCGAAGCTGCGCAGGAACAGGAACAATCTCTTCCTTTACTGCGGAATAATTGGTAGCCGCAGGACCACACATAGGTGGCAGCTGGGGCGGTCCAGGCATGCACACTCCCGCTGCAGGCGCACCACCAACCGGACCTCCGGCGAAGGACACGCCGGCGCTGCACAATGCGAGAACCAAAAGGCTCAGAAGAAACAAACGTTTAACCATACCCTCAATCCTCCTTTCAACAGTTCCTCCCAAAAAGCTTTCGGGAGACCCGTAAAAAACATTCCCGGTTCAGTTTTTCCGATAATAGCCCGGAATGTATTTTTGGTATCAAATCAACCAGTGATTGTCAAGCTATTTTTTTGCTTAACAACCGCTCCACGCGCTCCAAACGAGCATTTACACTCGATTTACATCTGCATTGCATACTATGTCTCGTACGTTTTTGAACCCGAGTACAATGCATTTTTTCTCTTATGTGGAGTATCAGATGTATCGACTTCTATCAGATGGCGCAATGCAAGTCAAGCTAATAATCCACACCACATCACTGTTAAGGCTAAAATCATTCCGAATTTTCGACGCATCTCGAAAGCATCCGGTCAATACCCTAATATCACTAGATCATACCGTAGCCGCCGTCAACGCATAGTATTTGGCCGGTTATATAATCTGATTCCGGGGAAGCAAGAAATACGAAAGCGGGACTTATATCTTCCGCCTTTCCGAAACGTTTCATAAGAATTCGGTTCATATAAATGTCGGCCAGCTTTTCATCGGACCTTATCTTCTCAGTCATATCGGTTTCTACAATACCCAAAGAAATAACGTTGGCGGTAACATTGAATTTGGCAAGCTCTCTGGCAACACTCTTAGTAAAGCTGAGGATGCCTCCCTTTGCTGCGGAATAATTTACCTGTCCGACGGTTCCCACCAAACCTGCAACGGAACTGACATTAATAATTTTTCCATAGTTCTGTGCCTTGAATATCGGAAAAGCAGCTTGTATTGCCAGGAAGGGCCCTTTTAGGTGCGCGTCTACAACGGCATCCCACTCAATCTCAGTCATTTTGTGCAGCATAGCGGGTTTCGTGAATCCTGCGTTATTAACCAATATATCGAGTCTTCCAAACGTCTCCTTTGCTGCGGAAACCATGTTTTCCACGTCGACTTTGTCCGCTATATTGGCTTTAACCGCTATCGATTTCCTACCCAACTTCACAATTTCGGCCACCGTTTCTTGGGCGGCCTTTTCACCGGAACTGTAGTTAATGAGAACGTCGGCTCCTTCTCTTGCAAAGGCCAATGCGACGCTGCGCCCGACACCTCTGCTGCTCCCGGTTACAACGGCTGCTTTTCCGGCAAGTCTCATTGCTGCCTCCTTCATAAGACTACACGAGTTGAGTTTCACAATAGTGAACTCTTATATGACATACGAAATGACGTACATAATGTGGGACGATCTTGGGGAGCAAACTATAACAGTGATTTGACAAAAAAAAAAGCCCCGAGAGGGTCTCGGGGCGTGAAAGGAGGTATGGATATGGGTTATCGTGCTGATTCGCGTCTCCGCACAAAACGGACCGCACGGGCTGCCACTTTATGCGGAAAATTCTTTCAAATATTGTGCGGATTCGCCTTCACATAACCCTTGTTGATTATTGACACACCTATAGGGCGAAGGTTCCGTTTTTTCTGAAAAAAACTGTTTTTTACCAAGTATTTAAATTCGCTTCTCTATTTTATTTTTTAACGTAAATCGAGTCTTCCGGACGTAAAAAACTCGGTTACTCTCGTCCTCCGCGTGGGCCATTCATCACGCTTCAATTACATAGTAATACGCGGAGTCACCGGAGCAATATAGAGAAGATTAGAAGTGACTAATTAATTATGGCGTATAAACCACAACCAGCAACTTCGCAGCCGTACTTGAGAGGTTTTTCAAATTGTGTTTCAAGGCGGAATTGAAATGGAGTGTTCCACCTTTTTTTATGACGTGCTTTTCTTCGCCTACCAAGATTTCGACTCGGCCTTCCATTACGAAAACGAATTCTTCACCTTCGTGCTGATAGGCAACCATTTCGTGTTCTCTTTTTGGTTCAAGAGTCACGAGATAAGCCCAGAGATGCTTGTCTTCGGCATCTGGAGTTAAGTTCTTGTATGAGTAAGCCTTGGTTCGCTTATTGTAACTCTGAACGCGCTCCTTGCGCTTGTCTTCCGATAAGAGCGAAGATGAGTCCAAGGACAGAGCCCTGGTGATTTGGATGAGGGCTCCCACCGGCGGAGCAACGGTTCCATCTTCTATTTCCTTTAAATACTCGGGTGCATAACCGGTTTTATGGGCGAGAGCTTCTACGGAAACATTTTGCCCCTCTCTCATGTGACGAACTTTTTCACCCAGGGTTTGTGTTTTTTGAACTTTCTTCGCCATTTTCGATTCTCCGTATGTTAGATCGGGGGTCCGGTTCAATAAACATCCGGTCTTTTGCGGCCTTTATACTTGCCCAACTCACGCGCAATAACTATGCGTTGAACCTGATTCGTGCCCTCAAAAATCTGAGCAACCTTGGCGGATCTCATAAACATTTCAACGGGATAAGACTTCATGTATCCGGCGCCGCCTAGAATCTGCACGGCTTCCGTTGTTATTCGCATCGCTGCATCCGTCGCGAAGCATTTACCCATTGCTGCTTCCATTACGGATGGATCACCCGAATCCATCAATGAAGCCGCTCTGTAGACCATGAGCCTTGCAGCCTCCAACTCCGTGGCTAGATCAGCGATCAGGAATTGCAATCCCTGGAAGGAAAAAATCGGTCGACCGAATTGCTGTCGTTTGTGCGCATAGGTTATGGCATAATCCAATGCCTGCTGAGCAAGACCCACCGAACACGCTCCGATGCTGACTCTACCTCCATTTAGCGCGGAAAGAGCCATGTTGAAGCCTTTGCCCTCATCACCGAGGAGGTTTTCGGCGGGGATGAAGCAATCATTAAAATTTAATTCCGTTGTGGGGGATGCGTTAAGTCCCATTTTGGACTCATGCGGACCAAAGGTGAGGCCGGGGGTACCCTTCTCGACTACAACAGCGCTTATGCCCTTCTGTTTTTCGTTGGGATCCGTCCTAACCATCACGGCATAAATATCGGCAACTCCACCGCTGGTGACGTAAAGCTTGGTTCCATTGATCACGAACCCGTCTTTGGTTCGCACGGCCGACGCACTCAGATTCGCTGCATCCGAACCGGCGTCGCCCTCAGTGAGTGAATAAGCTCCGAGCTTTTCACCCATTGCCAACGGAACAACCCATTTCTTTCTCTGCTCATCATTGCCGTAGGTGTAGATGAGATTGGTCACCATATTGTGAACGCTCACATACACAGCCGTTGCAAAACATCCCTTGGCCAGCTCCTCGAAGATTACGGCTGCCGTAAGTCGCCCTACTCCGGTCCCGCCATATTCTTCCGGCACGTAAAGCCCCGTGAAATCGAGTTCACCCATTTTGTCGAAGGCTTGCCGAGAGAACGTATGTGTTTCTTCCCATTCCCGTGCGTTCGGAGCCAATTCTTTGGCTGCGAAGTCCCGAGCGGCCTTTCTAATTAACCTTTGTTCATCCGTCAGTCTGAAGTCCATGAAACAAACTCCGGAATTTCAGGTCACATGCTTTTAACGGCAAAATTGTTTAGAATTGTTGAAGTGTGCGGTCTTTACTGAACGAAGCCGAATTTGGCCTCTTACAAGTTTATATGAAACTACCCGTTTATCGGCGGATCAGTCAATAAAAATGGCTGTATTGTTTTCCGGAAACCGACTAGGGTATTTAGAATTTTATATGTGGAGAGGAGCCGGTAATTGATAGACATGCTTGAGGTTCTCAATGTATTAGCCGGAGAATTGGGCATAGAGCCAGAATACCAGGATAATTGGGGAAGGATATTTCGTACTCATCCGGATACTGCATATAAGATTCTCAATGCCAAAGGCATATCAATAGATCCAACGCGCCTAAAAAATAATCGGCAGGTTGTGGTGATTTCCACCGATCGGCTGGTTGACGGAATTAAGATTATCCTTGGCAGCGGTCCCGATCTGGATCCCTCGAAAGAGTTGAACGGAGAATTACATTTACGAGAATCTCAGGATAAGCTCACCGAACTGACATTTAGATTGGGGCAAGACGCTGATTTGGACAAATCGGAGAACGGCACATGGTTCATTAAATGTAGCCTCCCCGAGCATCTTGAAACCGGTTCGTATCAATTTACGTATGAAGCCCTAATTGATGATAAAAAATTTGAGTCCGAGCTGTTTCTGATCGTTTGTCCCCCCAGGGCATATTTACCTGAAGAGATGACAAACGGCAGGCGAGCGGCAGGGGTGTGGTTTGCACTGTACGGAATTCGATCCGAAAACAACTGGGGTGTAGGGGATTTTGGAGATCTTACACGCATTATATCCTGGGCCTCAGATGATTTGAAAGTGGATTTCATCGGTCTCAATCCTCTCCATTCGTTATTTAACAGAAAACCATACGGTACTTCGCCATACAATCCTTCGAGCAGGTTCTTTCGAAACCTCATTTACCTTGATGTTCCGGCAATTCCGGATTTTGCAATTTCTCCCAAAGCCGGCCAGATGACACAATCCGATGAGTTCAAAACTCGGATTAAACGTCTGCGAGATGAAGATCATGTGAACTACGAAGAGGTCTCCACCGTCAAGATAGAGGTGCTGCGAGAAGTATTTCGAACATTTATGGCGAATCAGGGCCAAACTCATTTGGGGAGTGACCGCTGGGCCAGCTTTCAGGAGTACATTGAAGCGCAAGGCCAATATCTGGAAAAATATTCAACTTTTTGCGCTCTCCACGACTACTTTGGAACGGAAAGCCCGCTTTGGCCCGCAGAATATCGCGACCCTGAAAGCAACGAAGTCAAAAAATTCCAAAGGATGAATGAAGAGCCCATTCTGTTTTGGAAGTACGTTCAATGGCAGCTCGAAGAACAGCTCAGAGGCGTTCAGGAACATGCTCGTACCAAGGGAATGATGATTGGCCTTTATAATGATGAAGCTTTGGCTGTGGACCGGAATGGAGCCGATTTCTGGGCGCTCAGAGACTTTTTCCATGACGGATTTAGGGTCGGGGCTCCCCCGGATGCATTTGCTCCGGATGGTCAGGACTGGGGATTTCCACCTCCGGATCGAGACAGATTAAGAAGCGCGGGATACGAACCTTTTATCAAGAAGTTGGAAACAAGCTGCAAATTCAGCGGTGCTCTTCGGATTGACCATGTAATGCAGTTGTACCATCTTTTCTGGATACCGGAGGACGGCAAGGCCAAAGATGGCGTGTATGTAAAAGATTTTGAATCGGATCTTTTAAATTTAATCGCTCTGGTGAGCCAACAAACCCAAACGATTATAATCGGCGAAGATCTGGGAACGGTACCCTTCGATTTCCGGGACAGGTTAATGGAAAAGGGGATATTCTCCTATAGAGTATTCTATTTTGAGCGTGACAAGGCTCAAAACCTACTTTCACCGGGCGCATATCCGGAATCGGCTCTGGTAACGATCAGCACTCACGATTTGCCGACATTGGCCGGTTTTTGGTGTCAATCGGATATAGATGTTCGAAAAAAGATCGGGCAAATCACGGAAGAACGAGAAGAAGAGTTTCGCCGCGAAAGAACGGAGCATAAAGCAAAAATCATAGAGAAACTCGTGCAGGAGAATTTTTTGCCGGCTCAAACAGCCCATGCAGCATGGGAATCGCCTTTTCCGACGGACAATCTCCATAAAGCTGTATTGGCGTTTGTTCTCAATACTCCCTCAAAACTGGTAGTCATCAATCAAGAAGATATCTTTCTTGATACCAAACAACAAAATTTTCCGGGCACTACTTCTGAATGTCCAAATTGGTCCACGAAGATGCGATTCACTTTAGAAGATTTTTATTCCAATGACGAATGTCGGTCATTATGGGAACGGCTACGGGACTTGGTGGAAGCGTCGGGACGGTCGATGAGGAGGGATTCCTGATTGAATTTTGAACAGGTAGTTTGCTCTTAAACATGCCATTGTTCGGCACAGCGAAAACGACCGAGCATGCCTAATTTCGCAGATTTTCTCATTCACTAAAAAGTTTCGGCCCTTTCTATCACCCGTTTAGATTTCATTACTATCCATCGCTGGATTTTGCTTTCCGATTGATTTATTTCTATACCTCTTGACTCAACAAGTTCATTGTGGCAGATACTTTCAGTTTAACACCTACTCGATTATGTCCGAAAGGAGGGCAACCCGAATGGGGATGGGTAGTTACCTGTTTTCATCTGAGTCTGTTACGGAAGGCCATCCCGACAAAATAGCAGACCGAATCTCAGACACTATTCTTGACGCCATGCTGGCACAAGATCCAAAATCCCGTGTGGCTTGTGAAACATTGGTCACCACAGGACTGACGCTTGTGGCCGGTGAGATCACGACCACGTGCTACGTGGACATTCCGCACCTGGTCCGTGAGGCAATCCGAGATATCGGCTACACGGATGCCTCAATGGGATTCGATGCCGATACCTGCGCCGTGATGATTACTCTGGATAAGCAATCACCCGATATTTCCATGGGAGTCACGGAAGGGGAAGGCCTCTTTCAAGAGCAAGGTGCAGGCGATCAGGGACTCATGTTCGGGTATGCCAGTGATGAAACCCCCGAACTCATGCCCATGGCAATTCAGTATGCCCACCAACTCACGGAGAGACTGACGAATGTCCGGAAGCAGGGAGTTCTTGGATTCCTTCGACCGGACGGCAAATCGCAAGTCACCGTCGAATATGAAAACGGTAAACCCAAACGGGTCGACACCGTTGTCATTGCTGCTCAGCATGCTCCTGATATAACACACGAACAATTGCGTGAAGCCATAATCGAAGAAGTGGTGAAAAAGGTTATTCCATCCAGGTTGTTGGTGAATACCAGATTCTTGATCAATACCACCGGCAGATTCGTCGTTGGCGGCCCATTGGGAGATTGCGGACTTACCGGAAGAAAAATTATTGTAGATACCTATGGTGGTTACGGTGCGCACGGTGGTGGCGCTTTTTCGGGAAAAGATCCGTCGAAGGTGGATCGTTCAGCTTCTTATATGGCAAGACATGCAGCCAAAAACGTGGTTGCGGCCGGATTGGCTGAAAAATGCCTCGTCCAGGTTGCTTATGCTATAGGTTTCCCGGAACCGGTTTCGTTCATGGTAAATACGTATGATACCGGCAAAGTGTCCGATGACAAAATAGCTGAGATCGTGTCCAAGGTTTTCAGTTTTAAACCGGCTGCGATTACGACGTACCTTAAATTGCTGCGCCCGATATATGCGAAAACTGCTGCAAATGGACATTTCGGCAGAGAAGACCCCGACTTTACATGGGAAAATACCAATAAAGCAGCAGAGATCAAGCAAATTGCCGGATTGAGCTAAAGCCTCGTTCGGAGTTTATTACGACAACAGCTCTGAGCGCCCGAATGTCCGCTCTTTGCCGCCAGAAGAAATGGAGATTTCATGGATTATGACATAAAAGACCTGTCGCTTGCAGAAAGCGGAAAGCTGCGCATTGAATGGGCCGAGCGTAATATGCCGGTCTTGAAATTAATACGAGAACGTTTCGCGAAAGAAAAGCCCCTCCAGGGAATAAAATTGGCAGCCTGCCTCCATGTCACAACCGAGACCGCCTCGTTGGTCAGGACG
Organism: uncultured Syntrophaceae bacterium; assembly: GCA_964613745.1. Taxonomy (GTDB): domain Bacteria; phylum Desulfobacterota; class Desulfomonilia; order Desulfomonilales; family Desulfomonilaceae; genus CAZTJA01. The sequence continues at coordinate 7,877 of CAZTJA010000024.1, read as the reverse complement.
CTTGCGGCCGGCGGTGCCGAGTTGTACGTATGTGCATCAAATCCTTTATCGACCCAGGACGATGTAGCTGCAGCCCTCGTGAGCGAAGGTTATCACGTCTATTCCATAAAAGGTGAAGACACCGAGACGTATTACAAGCACATAAATGCAGTGCTGGACCCAAAACCCCATATCACAATGGATGACGGAGCGGATCTTGTGAGCACGATCCACTCCCAACGAACGGATCTTGTCGAAACAATGCTGGGCGGCACGGAAGAGACGACCACCGGCGTAATTCGACTGAAAAGCATGGCCGCGAAGGGGGTTCTCCTTTTTCCGGTAATAGCAGTGAATGACTCCCAAACTAAGCACTTCTTCGACAATCGTTACGGAACCGGCCAAAGCACGTTGGACGGAATTCTCAGAGCGACCAATCGTCTCATGGCCGGCAGTTGGTTTGTAGTTTCCGGCTATGGTTGGTGCGGAAAAGGCGTTGCAATGCGGGCTTCCGGTGCAGGTGCAAAGGTCATAGTCACCGAGGTTGATCCGTTGAGAGCCCTTGAAGCGGCGATGGACGGTTTTAACGTACTGCCTATGGCCGAAGCCGCAAAACTGGGCGATTTTTTCTGCACAGTCACCGGAGATACAAGCGTAATTCGCAAAGAACATTTTGAGGTCATGAAAGACGGAGCAATAATCTGTAACTCGGGACACTTTAATGTTGAAATAGATATTCCGTCATTAGAGGAAATGGCTGTTTCGAGAAGAATGATGCGAGATTTTGTCGAAGAATTCACCATGAAAGATGGTCGCAGACTTATTCTCCTGGGAGAAGGGAGACTCATCAACCTGGCCGCTGCGGAAGGCCACCCTTCCTCAGTAATGGATATGAGTTTCGCCAACCAGGCATTGGCTTCGGAATATCTTGTGAGACACGGCAAGGAAATGACGAAAAAAGTGCACAAGCTGTCCAGCGAAGTCGATATGGAAATCGCTCGTTTGAAATTAAAAGCTATGGGAATTCAAATCGATAAGTTAACCGAGGAGCAGGAAAAATACCTGTCGTCATGGGAAATGGGCACCTAAATTAGCACGCTCCATGTTGTCATAAAAAATCCGAGTCAGAAACGACTCGGATTTTTTTCTAGATATCAGTTCCTACACATGTCCGGCACAATAGCGAGCTGTCGCGAGCTTGAAGCTTGGAACTCATTGTCGGCTCACCGCATCTTTCACAATTCTTTGAGGGTTCTATCTGTGCCTTTTCCGGCATTTGCTCCTGAACGTTCTTAATATCGAACAATTCGATGGAGTCCTTTTCAAGTATCTCCATGCTTTTCGCCGTGTGGATGCGCTTGAATTCTGCTTTTTCATCCTCGTTGGCGGCTTCCGACCTTATTTTACCTATGAGTTCCAGGTGCCTTTCGTCAGGTTGAAACGCTCCGGCTTTCAACGCAACTCTGACCCCCTTCCCTGTCTTGCGGCTTATGAATGAATAAACATTTTTGCCGTGATCCCTGAAAATGAAATTGCCTTTACCAAAGGTGCAGCCGGTAAGAACTTGAACTGCATCGGCTCCGCATGCATTCGTTTCGACAATTGCCACTATTTCTTCATCTTCGGACCTGTTTTCTCTCAAGGAATGCAACCCTGCAGTTGCAGCTTTGAAACCAATGGAGAGTCCTGGACAAATGTGACCATGAAACTCAACAGCTTTTCTCCAGTCATCGGAATCAACAATTTTTGTCAATCTAATCCCCCTGGTTAATTTGTCCGGCAAATCTACGTTTGCTCAGTTCTGATGGTCATTGTTTCGCTAAGTATAGATACTTCGCGATTGACATCGTAGCACATTCATTGCTAATATGCCACAAAGGGTGCGGCTGTTGCAAACTGGTGCTACAATCGTCGCACTCATTTGAGCCTGTTCAATACATTCCAACAGCAAATAATTTTATGATTCTCGAATGAGAATGGCAACAACCCTTAACATGGGAGACATATCATAATTGATTAAGCCGGGGTCAATCGCTGCAGCATATTCTCAATCTTTAAGAAAGAAATTGTTGCTGTTTCTCTTTTTCGGGTGTGCCTTGTGCTTACTCTCAGTTTTTGCTCTATCCAAGGGTTCTTATCAGCTTGCACCACTTACGGTTATTTCAACTCTGGTGGGGCAAACGGAGGGTTCAGCGGGAATCATTGTATGGAATATCCGGTTGCCGAGAATTCTTGCGGCCATAATTGCAGGATGGTGTCTGGGGCTTTCTGGTGCCGTCATGCAGTGCTTACTGAAGAATCCATTAGCATCTCCCTTCACGCTGGGAATCAGTCAAGGGGCTGCTTTTGGGGCGGCATTTGCAATTGTAATCTTAGGAGCAGGCGGATCCGAAATTGCTGCGGCAAAAACAGGCGTGCTACAGCAGACAGGGGCAGCCAAGTCATTAATCATCAGAAACGTATATTCCGTCACAATTTGCGCTTTCCTTGGAGCACTGGCAGGAACGCTTGTTATCCTGGCTCTTGCCCGACTCAAAAGAATGGCCGCTGAGTCCGTCATCTTAGCCGGTGTTGCCCTTTCATCTTTATTCACATCGGGAACAATTCTCATCCAATATTTTGCCACCGAAGGCGAAATAGCATCCGTGGTCTTTTGGAGTTTTGGTGACGTAAGTCGTTCCAACTGGCGGGAAATAGGCATTTTGGCCGTCGGCGCATCAGTTGTCACGGTTTACGCATTTTCAAAGAGATGGGAGTTGAATGCGCTCTCCACAGGGGAGGACGTAGCGAGAAGCCTTGGCGTAAGCGTTAACCGAAGCAGATTAATGGGTATGTTTCTGATGGCCTTAATTGCTTCGTTAGTAACGGCGTTTCTAGGCGTCATAGCCTTTCTGGGATTGTTGGCTCCCCACATTGGCAGAAGACTTGTCGGGGGAGATCACAGGTTTCTTATTCCTCACAGTTGCATAATCGGGTCACTTCTCCTGCTTTTGGCGGACACCGTGGGTCGAACTCTTGTGAGTTCAGGGACCTTACCCGTGGGCGTTCTCACTTCTTTTATGGGAGCACCTTTGTTTCTCTATCTGCTCATTAGGGGGCATACAAATTGATTCTTTCAGTTAACAAAGTCAGTTTTCGATATAACGGCCGACCAGTACTCCAGGACATAGATTTTGAACTTCCACCCGGCCAAATTCTCGGGGTTTTGGGAGTAAATGGAGCCGGAAAATCTACGTTACTCAAATGCATCAACAACATTCTCAAGCCTCGATCCGGAACGGTTCTCCTTGAAGGAAGAAATTTATTCAGGTTAAACCGAACCGCAATAGCGCAAAAAATAGGCTATGTACCTCAGAAACATCATGATGAAAACATGAGCGTGTTTGATTCGGTGCTTCTGGGACGAAAACCTCACATTAGCTGGTCGGCTTCCGAAGGGGACCTATTGAAGGTTGAAAAACTCATTTCGTTGATGGGACTACAGGATCTTGCATTGCGACCTGTTTCCTCCCTGAGCGGAGGCGAAGCGCAAAAAGTATTGATAGCCAGAGCACTGGCTCAGGAGCCGAGTGTTCTCCTTTTGGATGAACCGACAAGCAACCTCGATTTGCGTAATCAATTGGAAGTCATGTCCATAATCGAAAAGGTAGTAAAATCAAAGAACATGTCCGCAGTCATCGCCATCCATGATCTCAACCTAGCACTACGCTTTGCGGATCTGCTGCTCGTGCTGAAAAACGGTTCAATTAGGACCATTGGACCTAAAGACACCATAACCCCTGACATTATCGAGGAAGTCTATGGCGTTCACAGCATCATTCAGCATGTGGAAGGTTATCCTGTGGTCATTCCCGTCAACTGCTGCAAACCCATATCTTCACACGGAGTCCATTGATGAAAAAACTTACCGTATTCGGCATAGCTGCATTAATTATTTTCTCAATCTGTGCCCTATCCGTCAGCGCTGAAGAAATTACCGTTGTAGATATGGGAAAAAGAACCGTTACGTTGAAAACCAATCCAAGCCGTATCATCGCATTGGGTCCGGGAAGTCTGAGGCAGGTAGTTTATCTGGGAGCGACATCGAAAGTTGTTGGAGTAGAGGAGTTTGAAAAAACCCGCCTGTCCGGGCGTCCTTATATTCTTGCCTACCCCGAATTAACCAAGCTCCCCGTCATTGGTCCTGGCGGCCCTGCCGGCACCAATAAAGAACCTGATCTGGAAGCGGTACTTCGGGTGAATCCTGATGTAATTTTCGTCTCCTATATGGATCCGGTGAACGCGGATGCGATGCAAAAAAAGCTTGGTATTCCCGTGGTGATACTTACGCATGGACGATTTGCTTCATTCGATGAGCTTCTATACGATTCGCTCCGCGTTGCGGGCAAAGTACTTGGAGCGGAAGATCGAGCAAATGCGGTGATTAACTTTATTGAGAGTTCCAGAAAAGACCTCAGCCGTCGGGTTGCGACCGCATCCGATTCCAAAGACAAGTCGGTCTATGTGGGCGCAATCGGGTTCAAAGGATCTCAGGCCATAGAGAGTTCCGATGGATCATACACACCCCTTGAATGGCTTGGCGCAAATAATCTCGCAAAAAAAATCAGTCCTAAGGATCATGTTTTTGTGGATAGAGAAAAGCTACTGGAGTGGAATCCTGACATCATTTTCATAGATGCAGGCGGCCTTTCGTTGGTAGAGCAAGACTATCAAAGAAAGCCGGAATATTACTCGGGTCTTGAGGCTTTCCGGTCAAAGAACGTGTTTGTCGTATATCCGTTCAACTACTACGTGACAAATGTCAGCACGGCGATTGCAGATTCGTACGCAATTGGAAAAATACTACATCCCGGCAAATTTGAAGACATAGACCTAAAGACTAAAACGGATGATATATTTACGTTTTTCTATGGAAAATCCGTTTATGATTCAATGGAAAAGGATTTCGGTTCTTTGGGCAGCGTTCCTGAATTCGTGAATCGGCCAAAATAATAGGCGGGCTTCTTGTTTGAGCTATTCGAAAAAGACCCATTTCAAGTAAAAAGTTCTTGACACTCTCCCCTAGTGCTACCTTAATATAATTCATCACACTTGATGCTATGTATTTTAATTTTGCGCGCCTCCGTCCGCCGGTGACGCGCGACATGGGGAGAGATGGTATGTACCGTACCCGTCCTATCTTCATTGCTGTCGTTATCACGGCAGTCTTACATGTATCTCAGTTGCCGATCTTAGCTTGGGAATTTAGCCTGGAATCGACCTTTAACTACATTTACGAGTACTATGGACAGCAAGGCAATCAGGGGTTTTTCGGAACGTATGATATGGATAGGAGCCAGGGAACTGCCGGCAAATACGGCTTAAAGACCGGTGACTTTGCATCCGTGAATGCGTGGCTCGGACGACAGATCGGCAGATCCGGGAATGAATTTGCTTCCGGAACTGATGCCGTAAAACATTATCAGAACCTTGAAATGTGGCCGGAATTCAGGATCAATCCTGCGATACGATTTCGAGCAAAATATCGAGTTGGAGCATATGGCGATCCCATCAACTCGGATTACCTCACAAATACTCGCCCCGGAGTCGATGTAGCAACATCCGACGGGCAATGGACGATGTGGTGGGTAACGGCTCAGACACCTTGGGGCATCATTGCTTTAGGGAAGCGAGCTGAAGCATTTGGAACGGGAATTCAGTTCAATGGTGAATATAACAACACTACTGAAGGACTTGGTTTGGATGCGAATTATGGACCGTTTCGACTTAATTTCGCTTTAAGGCCCTACTGGATAGGAGCACCGAATCCTCAATTGAAAGTTACTGAATTCCCGTACTACAATATTTCCGACAAGAGCGGGATCAGACAATTGGCATCCCGATTCTTTCTCGTTTACCAGAACGGTCCGGTGAATATCGGCTATTTCACGGCTCTAATGCGGTGGCGTGCGGGCCCTGAATCGCAGTCCAGACAGGTGGATCGCTTAAGCTTCATCCCTTATGATTTGTCTATGCAGCAGGGCACGATGTACATGAAGTACAACGACGGCAGGTTCTTCTTTAATACTGAATTGGCTTTTTACTACGACATGGTGCATTCGATCAACAAAGGACAGAATCGGGCCACTCCAGCAGCTCCAACTGGCCCATTATATGTTGAATCTCTGCGATACATGGCTGAATTTGGAGCATTTGCCGGTCCTGCAAAAATTTCGATGCTCTATGCTTACATGCCCGGAGCTGACCGAAGAGCCGGAAAACAAATGAACAAACAATCGTATACCAATCAGCCGGGATTCGGCGCCTATGGTGTATTTCGTCCTTATTCATACCTCTTGGGCTACGCTTATGGGTCGGGAGTCAATGCCTTTGATATGAACGTAAACGGGTACATTAATGAAGCCTGGGTTTTGGCCACCCGTTTTGATTATGCCCTTGCTTCAAACCTGAACCTGTATACATCATTCCTGTATGCTGAACGTTCATCCCACGGTCATAGCTGGGGATATGTCAGGCCCGCCCAGAGGCCGACTGTAACGACTACGGTCAATAACTCAGGGGAACTTGACGACCGTGTAAAATGGACACCGCATGTCAATTACCAAGAAAACCTGAATGCGCCGACTATTCCCGACAATGCTTTGGGCTGGGAAGTTACGGCTGGAATTAATTGGAAACTTCTCGAGAAATACACATTAGGTATAATGTGCGCCTACTGGGAACCAGGAAAATGGTTCAACTATGCCTGTGTAGACAAAACCGTGCCGAACTGGGATGTTCCCACTGCTCGAAATAACTGGGGAATAAGGCCTGACAGGAATATTGACCCGATTTTCGGTACGGAAGTAGCTCTAGAAGTGGATTTCTAGTGGATCACAGCGAGTAACAAATTGAATACGGAAAAATCGGCTTTTTTTGATTCGCAGATCTCGGCTCCCTGGGCATCCGCTGATTACTCGCAGGAAGAAGTGCGAAAGATCGAGCGGATGCTGCGCTTATCGGGGTTAGCCGAAGGCATGAGGGTTATTGAACCTGGTTGCGGTACCGGGAGGTTGACTCGTATTCTGGCCGAAAGAGTCGGAAAGTCCGGCCTGGTACTATCGTCGGATATCAGCATGAAAATGATTGATATTTGCAGACGAAACCTGCGCGAATTACCTCAGGCGGAGATTTATTGTCTTCCCGTTGAGGAACTAGTGTTGAATAGAGAATCATTCGATTTAGTTATTTGCCACAATGTGTTCCCGCACTTTGACGACAAACCGCGAGTGCTTCGGCATTTGTCAAATGCGCTCGGCGAAGGCGGCACATTTATCATTTTTCACTTGATGAACTCTCAGTGGGTGAATGACTTACATCGCAAAACGCATCCCGCGGTGCTTATGGATATGCTCCCTGAAGAGAATGAACTGCGCATGATGATGAAAGATGTGGGTCTAGAAACTAATTTACTTGAAGACGGAGATTCCGGTTATCTGTTGAGAGCCGCTAAAGTAGACACGGCGAGAACTCTTGGACGTGGTTGACCGGCAAACTGTTTTCGCGCGACTTGAAATATTCCGTTCGGTAATACGAAGAGTTCATCAAAGCCATTGAGGGTGCAGGAGTTTACCCCCCCAAAGCCCTACCTTGTCGCTGTACACATAATCCTTGCCCTGCACTTTCAATGAGCTTCCACATATATTCCCCTATCTCACAGGATTGATTAGCTAACAAGACTATAGGCGGTCCGTTTCATTTTCTGCATATTTTTTTTACCATCCTGAATCCCCAAATTTGTTTCCGTTCTGATAATTTATGAGCTTGACAAAGGATATACAGAATATTAGAACTTAGTTTGAGCCATCTAACTAAGATAGATCCGACATCTCGGAGGCAAGATGCTGGTAAAAGCAGTC
>CAZTJA010000023.1:30617-33911 GCA_964613745.1 uncultured Syntrophaceae bacterium | reverse complement strand
GGAATCATTCCGGGTTCAAGCCTGGCGGCCAAAGATTGGGCTTCCTCGACATAACCGGGAGGATTCGAATCAAACAGTACGACTGCATCATCATGGAGAATCGGTACTCTACTTAAGGATTCTTTATCATCCAAAGAGATCAGGACATGTGTTTTATCCGCTAACGCAAGAATCTCTTCATTTCCTACGCGAGATCGTGTGACACAGCGCCCAAAACCTCTGATTTCCGCCGGGTATGAATCAAAACCAAGAATGAAGAAGCCGCCTGCTGACAAAGCCTCATTGATAAGTCCACCCGCTGCTATCGTGCCGTCACCGGCCATACCGCACACTTCAATTGTAATATCAATCTTGCTCATACTAAAACTCCGTCCACCAGGAGGTGTTGACGGTTATACCTTCAATTTTGAAAATACTTCTCGGGACCGTATCTGCTCTGAACATGCCGCCTGCTAAATTCAGCGCTGCCACTCTTCCAAGATGCTTGGCATTCTTATAACCGATTGAAACCCAATAATCACGCATGTCGGGATGGTAAACTTGTGCACAATCGCCGGCCGCAAATACCCCATTAAAATGGGTCGCAAGGAACTCGTCCACCAGGATTCCTCTTTCGATATGGAGGCCGCTTTTTGCCAGAAACCTGACATCAGGAATGAGCCCAAAAAAAGCCCCTACTGCACCGACCTGTAATTTCCTGTCTTCGGTTTCCACTTCGATTTGATTTTCACCACACTGACAAATACTTTTGATCTTGCGACATTCTAGTACATCAACACCGCGACTACTAAGTCTTTCGGCAGCTTGAAAGAATACATCGCTTCCCAATCTTACCGGCCAAAACGAATCTTCGTCGAGCATGAATGTTACTTTTTTACCCAAATGAAGCAATGCTCGAGCGAATGAGAGAGACGTAAGATCTCCACCGACCAGCAATACGGAGTCAATTTCAGAAAGCTTTGATCTCCATACATCGGCATCGACAATAGTCTTTAGGGTCATCATCAAATCTTGAAAAGCGTACAAAGGTTCGGGAATTCTCGGAATACTGCCCGTCGCAATGATAAGCCCATCGTAAGGAACGATTTCCTTATGATCCAGGACGAGGGTTCCTTGGAAAAGATTAACCGCCATTACGTTTTGACCCAGCCTCAGCTTAATTCCGGCAGACTTATAGAAATCGAGAGGCTGAACAAACAAATCATCCTTTGTAATCTTCCCTGCTACGTAATCGGGCAAGAGATGGGGTTTGTAATTCCGTTCGGCTTGCTTTCCGAACATTGAAATCCTGCAATCAGGAGCTTCTTCCCTCAACGTAATAGCAGCAGATTCAGCTGCGGGACCATTGCCCACAATAACGTAGTGTTTCTGTTCCATAATCACTCCGGAACCGAAATGCGCTCGACGAGTTCGACCTTTGAAACCGAAATACAGTTGACCGGGCAGACTCTCACGCATTGGCCGCAACGTATACATCGGGAGTTGTCGATCACAACAGCGTTCACTTTGCTCCAGTCATTCGTTTCCGAGAGTGAAGCAATTGCACCATCTTCATTCAGCACAACATCCTCGACCAGCTTAATACAATCCCTCGGAGCGACATCAATACAGAACCTGCAATAAATGCATCGTGAAATATCAATTTCGTAATGCAAGTAGCAAAGATAACATCGCTTTGCCTCCTCAAGAGCATCTTCTAACGGGAGACCCGTTTCCACTTCTCGGCCTGGAGGAGTAAACCTGTCCTGAACAGGGATGACGGATGGGACTTCGTACCTGGGAATGTAATCCCATGCTCTATCACGATCAGTTATTTGGGCATCTTCGATTCGGACAACCCACTCTCTAAAGTTTCTCCCCATCAAATCTTGAGCGATTCTTTCAGCAGCACGTCTTCCGCCGGCGATGGATTCTATAACCGTTGAAGGACCCGTCATAAAATCACCGGTCAAGTACAAATTATGCACGGAGGTGCGGAAACTAGAAGGATCGGCCTTTATTAGGGAATCTTCGAGTTGACCGGGAATACGGAGGGGCTCTGGAGTTTGTCCTATGGCAGCAATGACGGAATCGCATTCCATTGAAAAATCGCTGCCTTCTATTGACGTAATTTCTCGTTTTCCGCCGGGTAGGATAGGGCCGGGTCTAGTTCTGACGAATTCTACTGCTCCGACCCTATTGGTGCCGACAATGTTCTTCGACACCATTAAAGCTCTGATTTTGACTCCTTCTCGTTTGGCCTCGACAATTTCATCTTCAGTGACCCTAAGATCTTCTTCAAGACCTCGTATGCATATGGACACATTCCGGGCGCCTAGCCTTAAGGCTGTTCGAGCACAATCAAAGGCGGTGAAACCTGCTCCAATCACTACTACTGTATTGCCGACTTCCGGAGCTTTTCCGGCATTCACATCCATTACAAATTCCAGTCCGGAAAAAACGCCGTCCAGGGTTTCACCCGGAACCTGCAGCTTTTGTGATACATAGCAACCCGCCGCTACGAGCACCGCATCGTAATCCGACAGCAGCTCATTCATAGATATATCTCGGCCCATCCTCATGTTCGTCTTCAGATTGACTCCCAGCCGCAGAATACTATCGACCTCGCCTTTGAGAACATCCCGCGGCAAACGGAATTCCGGAATTCCGTATAAGAGCATGCCCCCCGGTTTATCCATGGCTTCAAAAACGGTGACCGAAAAGCCGATTGTGCTTAGATCATGGGCAGCTGCAAGTCCGGCAGGACCGGCTCCGATAACGGCAACGCTTTTTCCCAATGGAGCCAATAAGCTTTCCATGTGAATATGGCCGGTTTCCTTAAAATCAGCAGCAGATCTCTTCAAATGACAAATGTTCACCGGCTTTCCTAATTCACGCTCTCCATGCCGACAACTCGTTTCGCATGGCCGTGAACAGATTCGCCCCAGAACACCGGGCAAGAGATTAACCATCCTATTGAGTTCGTAAGACCGTCCAAAGCGTTGTTCGTAAATTGCTCGTATATATGCGGGAACATTTGTGCCTGCCGGGCATGCCCCTTGGCACGGCACGTTTACTCTTGCGTAATAGAAATCGGCGGGATCCGTAGAAAACACAACCTTGGATTGTTCCTTGTCGGAAAGGACACCCCAATCCCGTGAAGCTTTTTGAATCATGATTCTACCTTTCCAGGCAAAATTGGAGAAATGTGGCGGTCATCAATTTACCTCAGTATTGAGCAATTCAGTCGATCAATTCTACAAACGAAAAAATAATCGGAAACAGATATTTCGAATATGTCTACTAATAATTTAC
>CAZTJA010000023.1:0-30517 GCA_964613745.1 uncultured Syntrophaceae bacterium | reverse complement strand
CAAACGAAAAAATAATCGGAAACAGATATTTCGAATATGTCTACTAATAATTTACATAATCATAGCACGCCATTGGATTGTGGGCAACTGACCCGAGAACCGGAACCTTTCGCAAGCAAATCGATGATGGTCCGGATGCATTTGAAGCGCATCCGGACAACTGTCTAAAATAGAGTGTAGATGAACGGAGCTGCAACAGGAGAGCTTGCCGCAAGTATTATAAATGCAGACAAGATAACAAGAACTATCAGAATTGGGGCAAGCCAAAATTTCTTTCTTACCTTCATGAAATCCCAGAATTCTTTTACCAGCGACATCTTTGCCTCCCGAGCTGTTCTTGCAATGAGTTAGTGCGCAAATCTTTAGAACTGTTTTTCATAGCGATCTATCGTCAGATCCGATTCTTGTTCCTTGGCCATCCAATAGGAGGCTGCATCTTTATCGATTTTTCTCTCCATCGGATCCTTACCGGTGAGTCTCATCAATAAACCAATTGGAGTTATTAAAAGAAAGAAGATCAACGTCAGCAGTATTCGAGAAACAAAGTACCCCAGAATAACCGAAAACCCGACCCATATTTTATAGATTAATAAGAAAAGAGGAGAAACTAACCGGCTGATGGCAAGAGACGTTCCAATAGTGATCCAAATCCATCCATTTGATGAACCTTTCCAGAGCAAATACGCACCAATCAATCCGGGGATTACTAAGAATAGCAGCGCTAAAATAGTGAGGTCACGAGACGATGGGATCCGTGATGCCGCCCTTATTTCTTCTCTTATTTCATGTACTATGTTCATTGTTTCCAAATCCGATCAAATCAAATAGAAATCAATTCTGTAATCTAATCAAGTTCATACTGGGATCGCCAGTCCGCATCGCTTTTTAATGCCTGTTGTTTTTTCTTGTCCAGGAGAAACGGGCCTAGAACTAAATAATCCATCTCGGTCCTCATAAAGCACAGATATGCATGCTCAGGGCTCATGACTATGGGTTCGCCCCGGACATTGAAAGAAGTATTCACGATCACAGGGCATCCGGTTTTATCACGAAAAGCCGAGATCATTTCATGGTAAGCGGGATTGGTGTCTTTGTGCACAGTCTGTATTCTTGCCGAGTAATCCACATGAGTAATCGCAGGGATATCGGATCGCGCCACATTCAGCTTATCTATTCCCCAGAGCTGCTCCTCGGATTCGGTCATTCTCCGCCGAATTTTCTCGTCTACATACGCAACCAGCAGCATGTAGGGCGAGGGCCGATCAAGTTCAAATACCGTATCGGCTTCTTCCGCCAAAACCGAAGGCGCAAACGGTCTAAAGCTCTCACGATATTTTATCTTGAGATTCATTTGGGATTGCATCTTTGGATTTCTAGCATCCCCGATGATTGAGCGTGACCCGAGGGCTCTGGGTCCAAATTCCATTCGTCCTTGAAACCAGCCGATAACTTTTCCTTCGGCCAACAATTCTGCAACTCTTGACGAAAGCCGACCATTACCCAGATATTCATATGAATATCCATTTTTGTCCAAAAAAGCTTTGATTTCAGCTTCCGTGAATTCCGGTCCAAGATAAGACCCGGTCTGTAAATCTTTCTTGTCGTCCACAACTCGCCCATTGTTCAAGAGCTGATGCCAAACAAAAAGAGCTGCTCCCAAAGCTCCGCCTGCATCTCCAGCGGCCGGTTGAATCCATATGTCGTCAAATGGGCCTTCCCTTAGTATGCGGCCGTTACCTACGCAATTAAGTGCTACCCCGCCTGCTAGACACAGGTATTTTTCTCCGGTGGTTTTCCTTACATGTCGGGCAGTCCTGATCATGACTTCTTCAGTCACGTCTTGAACAGATTTCGCCAAATCCATTTCACGTTGAGTAAGCTCACTTTCAGGCTTGCGTGCCGGTCCATCGAAGAGGGCTTCAAACTTGCTGCCCGTCATAGTCAGTCCGTATGGATATGTGAAATAGTCCATATTCAACTTAAATGAGCCATCTTCTTTGACATCGATAAGTTCGTTAAGAATTTTGTCAACGTAAACGGGGCGCCCATATGGAGCTAAGCCCATGACCTTGTATTCACCGGAATTTACTTTGAATCCGGTAAAATAGGTGAAAGCGGAATAGAGGAGACCAAGCGAGTGTGGGAACTTGATCTCATAGTCAATACGGATCTTATTTCCTTCCCCTACACCGAAGCTCGTGGTCGTCCATTCACCTACTCCATCCATTGTTAGAAAGGCAGCTCTATTGAAAGGGGACGGAAAAAAAGCACTTGCCGCATGCGATTCGTGGTGTTCAGGAAAAACAATTTTCCCTTCATAATCAAGACTTTTCCTGATCAACTTGGGGATATGGAGTTTCTGTTTGAGCCAGAGAGGCATGGCCATCAAGAAAGATGCCCAACCGCGCGGTGCATACGACAAATACGTTTCTAGAAGGCGTTCGAACTTTATGAACGGCTTGTCGTAAAATACCACGTAATCCAAATCTCTTGAGGTTAGTCCGCCCTCTTTGAGGCAATACTGAATGGCATCATGTGGAAAAGCATGGTCATGTTTAATTCGAGAAAAGCGCTCCTGTTGTGCTGCGGCAAATATTTTCCCGTCGCGCAAAAGGCAAGCGGCACTGTCGTGGTAATATGCTGAAATGCCAAGTATGTTCATTTTCCTACCGAAACATGCTCCAGAGTCTTAGTTTCATTTCCTGTCGGTCCGAATCAATGGGTCTGTACTTAAAATACCTGGCCTGAACCGGGTTGGGTGAATAATATTCGAATCCGGGCCAACGGGAATAATCATCCGTATTCTGATTGTCTGAAACAATGAATGAGTTCCAAGATTTCATGTCGTCGGAATATTCTATTGTCCATTTATCCGGTATGCTATTCCGATCGTACCATACGAGCCTCAATCGGCTTGCGGCCATTTTCCTGCCGAGATCTATGATTATCTCCGACTTATTCTCCGAGTTAGCTTCGGAAGAGTAAAAAGATTCCCCTGGATAACCCCTAAAAATGTGGTTAGCGGAACGTGATTGGTCCGAGGGTGGAGGTGAATAAACCAAGGTAGCAGATGCCGCCAAATCCCAAAAATAACTGTCTTTTTCCTCAATCCTGTCTGAAGCTGTGAGTTGCCGATCAAAAAAATGCTGCTTCACCAAATTCGCCAACTCCTTTGCAAGCAGGTAGTTGGCTCCTGCCGTTAAATGGCACCAATCGGTAAATACCCATTCGGATACATCATCGAAGTAATCGGAGAAGTCAACGAAAAAATATCCCTGTTTTTGGGCGCTCTGCGTCAAATTGTTCAGCAGTAAAGAATACATTTTATCGGAAGGTACACCATAATAGTATCGATAACCTTCCATGCCTTCAAGAATGTTTTCCTTTTCATGGTGTTTCTTTTTTGAAAGATAGAACCATGGTTGAGCGGCGAAAATATGGGAGACCCCGTCGTTTTCGAGAACACTGTGATAATTTTCTACCACCTTGATAACATCCGAAATGTTTCGATCTACAATTTGTGATTTTTCTTCAAGTGATATGTTCGAAGATTCGCCGGAAACAGGAAACTGATTGCTTGATGATGTTTGGCGGTGGACTTCCTTCGTGAGATCCTGGAACACGTCTCTCCCGGACCATAGGTAGGTCATCAAAAAGGTATTATTTTTGAGCCACAGAGTCAAATATGATGTAAGACCAGGCACATTGTACGAATAAATTTCCTTAAGGATATTGTGAAACTGTCCCTCTTGGAAATAATTCCAATCAGGATCAATTTTCGAGATTACCGGGATTTCGTTTGCCCCATCTAATGAGATGATCATATCCGGCTTATACTGTCTCAGCTTGGCAATATACCGCATTAATAGATGCTGATATGAGTAACCCCACACCCCTGTGTTGTATACGCGAATAACTTTCCCTTCGATTGGTGCCGTTGAATTAAGAATCATTTCCAAAAGATGAGAGATCGTTTCTCGATATTCAAGACCGTAATAGCCCATTTGTGCTGCGCCTTCACCTATGGCGCCCATACCGTAAGCAGTCGATCCTCCTGTTAGAAAAATACGATATTCGTTTTCGGGTTTCTGCTTGGAAATGGGCCGAGGCTCACGAAATCCTGCATTATTTGCATATTCGTAGCGGTTCCCTTTTATGATGTTGTACTCGACGCAAACTCCCGGCACAAAATCATAATCGTAGTGGGAAACCGGCATAGTGTAATCTTTACGCGCCATAGCCAAATTTTGTGGATAAATTTGGGTTAAATGACTTCGACTCAAAATGTACTTTGCCATTTTTTCCATGGCATACACGAGGCCCAACACTGAAATAACGAGAAAAGCGACGTATAACGGCCCCTTAACCAATCTCCACATGGTTTGCTTGATACCGGATTTTTCAGATATCTCTCTGGGATCAGAGTCGCTCCGGATTTCTTGACTTTGGGGTTTCTTTTTCATTCAGTAATATAGACCTCAAAACTTATGAACATCACTCTTTAGCCTAAAGATGATCCGAGGACAAGTGTCTCGATATATGAATAGTGACGGCCGTTGCATTGTCAAAATAGCCTAGGCGTAATTCTTTTGGCTAAATGGAATTTGCCGACCGAGGAGGAATATGTCTGCAGAACCTGTTGAACGAGAATTCACCTGCAAAGTCTATTATGAAGACACTGATTGTATGAACGTTGTTTATCATGCCAATTACTTGAGGTATTTGGAACGTGCACGCACCGAGTACGTAGCTGATCGTCTGTGCGCGATTGAGGATTATCATGAACGCGGCTATTATTTTATGGTTCACAAGATCGAAATCGTCTATCACGCACCGGCACGATTGGGTGACGATTTGTTGGTGAGAACTTGGATTGAAAACACCACAAGGTATAGAGTCGTTGTGAAACAAATTATAATAAAAAAGGGATTTCCCAAAGATTATCTTGTCACCGCAACCGTCACCCTGGTGGCAGTTGCAACAGACGGTAAGCTACTTCCTATACCCGGTGAATTTCACACTTTGTAAAATGATTATGATCAAGATTTCAAGCCCATTCGGTAGGCCTTTTCAGGTCATTCTTTTGCTGATCGTGTTTGCGACGTCATTCTTTTTCTATTCTATCACGAATGCGGCGGAGACGGATAGGGTAGACAAAATTCTGAAGACTTCCGGAATCTCCGATCAAATTGAAGATTTGATTAATGCGTTGTTTTTCACTGTTCCCGACGACGCTTTCCCTTCTCTAAAGAGTAGATCTCAGGCAGGAGCTATATTGAGAAGACAGGGTTCCGGCGCTCATCTGCTGATTCCATTACGAAATGTAATTTCCAATCGGCTGGGCGGCTCTGCTCTGGAAGATGTAGAAAGATTTTACGATTCGAAAATCGGAAAAAAAGTTGCTCGACTCAACGGGGCATCTCTTGAGAGTAATAGGCTCCAGAACTTAAGAGAAAGCAGAAAAACCTTAGTGCTTCTTGATGAGCCGAGAATCGCTTTGCTGAAAAAAATTATTGAAGCGGACCAACTGACCAAAGCGAGTCCAAACTTCATTCAAGCAGTTGCAAGGGGTATGTTGGAGGGATCGGCAACAAACAAAACTCAGGACTCTCCCGAGCTGAACGAAAAGCTTCAAGATGTGATGAAATCACTCACAATCGGAGAATTTAAAATCCGTGACAATGCTCTTCTGGCTTATGCTTTTACATATCAGAGCTTAACGGATTCAGAATTGGAGGAATTCAGCCGCTTTCAGGAGTCCGAATCCGGGAAAATGTTTATTGAAGCAACCGTATCAGGTTTGGAAATCCTGCTCTACGATGCAGCGAAGATGATTGGCAACGTCTCGGCAAAAACCGTAGAAGCCGATAATCAAACAAGAAGAAAAGGCGAGCCCGAATGAGTTCGATCCGTTTCAGCAAAATACTTTCCTTCCTTTTCTGTTTGATTGTTTTGATCGCTCTTTGCTGTGTGGCCGAAGCTCTCGAAGGTTTCAAGACATTTACGGATCCCCAAAAGAGGTTTTCTTTCGAGTTCCCGGGAACAATGAACGTTGAACAATCAAGTGAAGATGAAGTCAAAATCTTTCATCCTAAGGCTACTCTCAGGATAAATGTTTTCATCGAGAAACGACGAGCTAACAGCCATGCGGGGGCACCTTTTCTGCTGGAAACGTTAAAAAAAAGACTGCAGGAAGAAATGAAACAGGTGGTCTTTATTGAAGAAGGTAAATCGCCTCACATCAAAGGATCTCAAGGGTTTATTATTTGCTCGTTTGTTGATTCTCGTGGAATAAAGCTTACTCAGCTGATCCAATACTATGTCACGGAAGATAGAATCCTTCAAATGATCGTGTCCGACAAAACCCCTGGTTTTCAAAATCTCGAGAAGATTATACGCTACATTCATCAGTCGTTGAGAATTTTGAATCCAGCATTGAAACCAGTTTAACCCTGTTTTAAGCATTTACCCGATTATGAGTATTTACAATCTTGTTTCCGAATTCGTGCCCAAAGGCGACCAGCCTAAAGCGATAGACAAGCTGGTCGATCTCGTGAACAGAGGAGAGAAACACCAAGTACTTCTCGGAGTGACGGGATCGGGCAAGACATACACGATAGCCAACTTGATCGCGCGAGTCGGGAAAACAGCTCTGGTTTTGGCACCTAACAAAACCCTTGCTGCTCAGTTATTTAATGAGTTTAAGGCACTTTTCCCCGAAAATGCCGTCGAATATTTTGTTTCCTACTACGATTATTACCAACCGGAAGCCTACATTCCTCAATCCGATACCTATATAGAAAAAGATTCCAGTATTAATGAAACGATAGACAAGATGAGACATTCGGCAACGAGATCCCTTCTGGAACGCAGGGATGTAATAATTGTCGCTTCCGTTTCATGCATCTATGGATTGGGATCTCCGGAAGCTTACCAAAATATGCTTGTTCATCTCATACAGAGGCAGGAATCAAACCGAGACGAAGTTCTCAAGAAATTGGTGGAAATACAGTACGATCGAAATGACATGGATTTTCACCGCGGCACTTTTCGGGTGAGAGGCGACACTGTGGAAGTATTTCCGGCCTATGAAGAGGAACGGGCGGTTCGGATAGAATTTTTTGGGGACGAAGTAGAAGGGATATACGAAATCGATCCGCTTCAGGGCAAGGTAGTTAGACCACTGGATAGAGTAGCAATTTATCCTGCAAGCCACTATGTGACCGAGAAATCAAGGCTCCTGGAATCAGCCGATCTCATTTTGAGCGAAATGAAAGAACGAGTGGAGCATTTCCGAAACCAAAACAAATTCATCGAAGCTCAGAGGATCGAAGAAAGAACCAGATTCGATGTCGAAATGTTGAAGGAGATGGGATATTGTAATGGCATTGAAAATTACTCGAGATATCTCACGGGAAGGCAGCCCGGCGAACCTCCCCCTACTCTGCTGGAATACTTCCCCAAGGACTCTTTGTTCATTATCGATGAATCTCACGTAACGGTTCCGCAAGTTCGTGGGATGTTCAGAGGAGATCGCGCGAGAAAGGAAAATCTCGTAAATTTTGGATTCAGACTTCCGTCGGCCCTGGACAATAGACCGCTGCGCTTTGAGGAGTTCGAAGAGCATGTCACTCAAGTGGTTTATGTGTCTGCAACGCCTGGCGATTACGAGCAGGAAAAGTCGGGAGAGAACATTGTTGAACAGGTGATCAGACCCACTGGGCTGATGGACCCGCGAATTGAAATCAGACCTGCATCCGATCAAGTGGACGACTTGCTGCACGAAATTCGTCTGAGAGTTGAGCGCAATCAGAGGGTTTTGGTAACCACGTTGACTAAGAGAATGGCGGAAGATCTTACGGAATATTATTCCGGACTGGGAGTCCGTGTGAGATATTTGCACTCGGAAATAACTACAATTGAACGCATGGAGATAATACGAGACCTAAGACTAGGCGAATTCGATGTCTTGGTGGGAATTAATCTTTTGAGAGAAGGTCTGGATATCCCGGAAGTTTCCCTTGTGGCCATTCTGGATGCAGATAAGGAAGGTTTCTTGAGATCCGAGCGGTCACTGATCCAGACATCAGGTCGTGCAGCTCGAAATGTAGAGGGTATGGTAATCATGTACGCCGATACCATGACGGAATCAATTCGCAAAGCTACCGACGAAACCTACCGTAGACGAGAGATTCAGGAACAATACAATCTCGAAAATAATATAACCCCGGAAACAATTCGCAAAAATATACATGATGTCTTGTCTTCTCTTGTGGAACATGATTACGTCACGGTTCCCATTGAAGAAGATCCGCTCCTAATGGAAATTGAACCTGAAGAGCTTTCGGCTAAAATTGAATCGCTTACGCAAGAAATGTTCGAAGCCGCACGGGATCTGGAATTTGAGAAGGCCGCCGAATTGCGCGACAGGGTCAAGGAATTGGAAAGAAGGCGGATCACATTCGGGGTGGCAATTTAGTGCCAGTGGAATCCGGAAGGTTTGTTTCTCGGCAAAGAAAAGTGCAAGCTGCTATTAGATTTAAGTAGATAAAATCCAAAGTAAATGTGATAATTCAGATCTCAAACAATCAATTGGACACTTTTGTTTAAATAACTTGAGGTTACCTTTATGCATGTCGGAGTTATAGGAACGGGGTACGTTGGTCTCGTCACCGGTGTATGTTTCGCTGAAATGGGAAACGACGTAATATTGATGGATATAGACGAAAAGAAAATTGAGGGTTTAAAGCAGGGACGAATACCAATTTACGAACCCGGTTTGGAACAGATGATTACTCGGAACGTTGCCGAGAAAAGGTTGACGTTTACCACTGATATAAAGTTTACGGTCCAGCAGTCACTCATTAACTTCATAGCTGTAGGCACACCCCCTGCCCCTGATGGGAATGCCGACCTAACGCAGGTCTTCTCGGTAGCTCGCGACATAGGCCGAGAAATAAATACCTACAAAATAGTAGTTACAAAGAGTACGGTTCCAGTCGGAACCACAAGGAAAGTTCGTGACATCATCGCCCAGGAAACGAATCACCCATTCGATGTAGCATCCAACCCTGAATTCCTCAAAGAAGGCAATGCCATAGAGGATTGCATGAAGCCGGACCGGATAGTGGTAGGAGTTGAAGATGTTCGTGTAGGTGAAATTCTGAAAGAGTTGTACAGCCCATTCGTACGAACCGGAAAACCGATTTTGGTGATGGATATCAGCTCGTCGGAAATGACCAAGTATGCTGCTAACGCTCTTTTGGCGACAAAAATTTCGTTCATGAATGAACTCTCCTGGTTATGTGAAAAAATGGGAGCCGATATAGAAATGGTTCGTGGTGGAATCGGTTCCGATCCCCGAATTGGACCGGATTTCTTGTTTGCAGGGATTGGGTATGGGGGATCTTGTTTCCCGAAAGATGTGGATGCATTGACTCGAACGGCAGACAAGAACGGTGTGCAACTCAAGATTCTTGAATCCGTTCAGGCTGCAAATAAAAATCAAAGAATTCATTTTATCGAACGGATTTTCGCTCATTATGGTGATCAGTCCTTGCGAGGAAAAACATTCGCAATATGGGGCTTGAGCTTTAAACCGAGAACGGACGATATCAGAGATGCTCCTGCCATTGATATTATTAAGGCTCTTATCAGCCAGGGGGCAAAAATTAGGGTTTTTGACCCTGTAGCTATGGAAAACACCGAGCGAATTTTGGGCGGCGAAATCGAGTATGCTGAGGGAAACTATGAGTGTTTGGACGGTGCTGATGCCTTAATTATCGTAACTGAATGGAATGAATTCAGACACCCTGATTTTGACAAAATAAAACAGATGCTTGTTGAGCCGGTCATATTTGACGGCCGAAACATTTACAATGCAAAACGCATGGTCGAAAGGGGCTTCAAATATTATAGTATTGGGCGATAATCTTTGAGCCAAATCTGCCGACTCGGCAGCGGTCGATGGATTCAGCGAGAATACGTATGCGGAAAAGAACATTCAATGCAAAGGAGCTTGTGGCGGACATTCGGATCGGTATGCCCGGGACCGCCATGATGAACAAATACGAACTCACTGAACAGGAGTTGAAGATTCTCATAGCTAAGCTCCTAAACGCCTGTGTAATAACAAAATCAGATGTCAGGAACTTCAGGTTTAACGGCGAATATCTGTTCAACTGCCCTGATTGTGGTCATACCGAACACACCGAACATGACTGCTGCCCCAAATGCGGAACCTTAGTAGCTACTGAATTGGAACAGGACAAAGACGCCTGTGAATCCACCAAGGTTTTAAGTGCTGTTCAATCAGTCCCTTCATACGATGTGAATGAGTGTGTTTTCTTCAGAAGTGATTCGAAAAGAACCGGTTTTTTTGGCGGGATGGGGGTTCGGCAGTTAAGTGAGCTCAGATGGAAATTCCAAACAGATGGTTGGATTTCATCATCTCCGGCAGTTGCTTACGGTTCGATATTTTTTGGGAGTTGGGACGGAGTTTTTTATTCAGTAAATGAAGATTCCGGCAGTAAGAATTGGAGCTTTCAGGTTGGATCCCCGATTGCTGCATCTCCTGCGGTATTCAGGGGTAGAGTTCATTTCGGCACATCCGATGGTGCACTGTTCGGCTTGGACGCGTTTACCGGACGTCAGATTTGGAAGTATGAAACCGGAGGTCCGCTATCCAGCTCACCTATTCTCTTGGAAGAAAACCTGTTTTTCGGAACTTCCGACGGCTATTTTTGCTCTCTCGATTTAAACACAGGCAATTCCCGATGGAAAATTAAGGCAGGTAGTTTGATCTCATCTTCTCCGGCGATTCTGGACGATCGAATCTTTTTCGGGAGCTATGACGGTCAAGTCTATTGCGTTACAAAAGCGGGAGAACATGTTTGGTCGATTAAGACAAACGGACCCGTGCCGGGTGCACCTGCAATAGGAGACAACGTAGTATTTGTTGCGGGATGGGACGGAAACCTGTATGCCTTGGATGCAAGGACCGGAAATACAAGATGGACCTTCACTTCCGGAACAAAAATAACCTCATCGCCGGGCATTGCGTATGGTCGAGTTTTTTTTGGGAATTCAGACGGAAATTTCTTTGCTGTAGACCAAAAAACCGGACAGGAGAAATGGCAGAGGAAATTAGGCGCTTCTATTTCATCTTCACCTGCTATGGCTTTCTTTAATGTTTACATTGGGTGTGCTGATAGATTCCTTTATGTATTCGACGTTAATACCGGGACACCAAAATGGCAGTTCAAAACAGCCGGTTCAATAAACTCCGCTCCCGTCATAAGTCACAATTGCGTGTATTTTGGAAGCGATGACGGCAATTTGTATTCGCTGATCTAAGTCAATTCGTCTTCAGCAAGCATTTCGTTTTCGGGCAATTGAGGCAGAGAGCTAAGATCATCGATTCCAAGCAATTCAAGAAAACGCCGTGAAGTCCCATAAAGCATTGGCCTACCGGGGACCTCTTTCCTGCCTATCATCACTATCAAGTTTCTGTCCAACAAGCTTTTTATTGTTGCGGAACTCTCGACACCCCGGATCTCTTCAATTTGACTTCGTGTAATGGGTTGGTTGTAGGCAATAATAGTCAAGGTTTCCAAAGCCGCCCTACCAAGTTTTTGAGGACGTTTTTTTCTCATTTCGATTATATAAGGCGCTATCTGGGGTAATGTACGGAATTGATATCCTCCGGCGGTCCTGATTAATCGGAATCCTCGATTCCGAGCTTCGTATTCGGATTGAAGTTGATCCAACAAAACTTGAATCTGTTTAGGATCCTTTTCCGTTAATCCTGCAAGAAAGGCAGTGCCGAGGGGTTCAGGAGAGACAAAAATCAACCCTTCGAGAACTGATTTCAATTGCTTACTTTGTATATCCGTCTCAAGATCCGTCATCAGTCACCAGCATCTTAGGTTTAAATTGAAAAAACCCGAATTTGTGATTAATGTTATACTCTGCAAACAAACGAGCCTTTGAGTTCAAGGAAGACTGATGAAATTCATCGAAGATAATCCTAATAATATATCAAGAGCCGATATTATCGTAGGCATTCCCTCGTTTAATGAGGTGTCTTCGATCTCTTTTCCAACACAACAGGCGGATAAAGGATTAACCAAGTATTTTCCCAAAATGAATTCGGTAATCATTAATTGCGATAACAATTCACCTGATAATACTCGATCAGCCTTTATGAATACCTCAACGAAAACCCCCAAGCTCTATATATCAACTCCGGAAGGGGTTGCCGGCAAAGGTAACAATCTTAAAAATCTTTTTGAGAAGGCTTTGGAATTGCAGGCTAAAGCCGTGATCGTAGTCGATGCTGATCTGAAGAGTATCACGCCCTTATGGATCAGAAATTTAGGTGAGCCTTTACTTGAACAATATGAATTTGTTGCTCCGTTGTACATTAGACATAAGTACGACAGTACAATTACCAACATGATTGCATATCCTCTTACGAGAGCTCTTTATGGGAGGCGTGTTCGACAACCAATCGGCGGGGATTACGGCATTTCGGGCAATCTTGCGAAACTTTTTTTGGAGTCAGACGTTTGGGACGAATCAATTTCACAGTATGGAATTGACATTTGGATGACCACGTCTGCAATGAGAAACCGTGTAGGAGTTGTTCAGTCATTTATGGGGCGCTCCAAAGTTCATAAGATGAAGGACGCGCTTGCTTATTCAGACGTCTTGTTCCCGAACGTAGTCTCTACGATCTTTCATCTGATGTGCACCTACGAGAGTTTCTGGAAAGATGTCAAATGGAGTAGACCAACTGCAGTTTTCGGTTTCGGTATGGGGGATATGGATGTTCCCCCCATAGTTGATATCGATACCAAACTGCTCTGGGAAAAATTTGTAACCGGTCTTAGAAATTCTCAGGAAAAGTATCAAACGATTCTATCGAGCGAGAATATAAACAAACTGCTCGAAGCAGCGGAACTGCCGCAAGAAGTGTTCGAATTCCCAACGGGCCTTTGGGCGAAAACTCTGTACGACTTTGCAGTTGCTTACAAGAAACGGACGTATTCCCGCGATGAATTGATAGAGATACTCTTGCCGCTTTATTACGGGAAGACGATGTCGTTTGTAACGGAAACCCAGGCAATGAACAATCAACAAGCTGAAGAATACATTGAAGATCAATGCCTTCAGTTTGAAAAAGCTAAACCTTATTTAGTTGAAAGATGGTTTGAATAATCAACCGGGGCACCCAAGAAGGAGCCGTTTGATGGCAAAGATATTGATTGTTGATGATGAAGAAGGCATCCGAATGCTGTATTCAATGGAATTACAAGACGAAGGATACGAAGTAATTACCTTGCCTGATGGAAAGGACCTGCTCAGCACCGTAGATAAAGAAAAACCTGATTGCATAGTCCTTGACATTAAAATGAGAGAATACAATGGCTTGGATCTCTTACAGCAAATTAGGAAAAAATATTATGATCTGCCCGTAATACTGAATTCTGCATATTCTAGTTTCAAGGTCGATCTCAAAGCGGTTGCTGCGGATTATTATGTTGTGAAATCTTCGGACTTGACGGAGTTGAAGGACAAACTGCGTGTGGCGCTCGAAACGAGGATACCGGTATAATGAGTTCAGTTTCTTGCTCGTCTAGTTCCGGTCAGTCGCCAACAGAGCTATAATCGGTTTTTATGCTATTTGATAATAATCCCAAATAGTAGACATCTTGTTACCTGAAGCAAATTGGTGGTTTCAATAGGAGTTTCATTTCTTTGATTTTTTCAGGACCGTCACATTGTCTTTGATTGTTATGAAAGATCTCACAAAGATCTACATGGCCGGTTCCGTTGAGGTTCCTGCTTTAAAAAATATTAGTTTAAGTATTGAACCCGGGGAGTTCTTGTCCATAATGGGACCATCCGGTTCCGGTAAATCAACTCTCATGAACATCCTTGGTTGTCTTGATGTCCCTACTTCAGGCTCCTATTTTCTAGATGGCGAAGACGTATCAGGGTTGAATAGGGATCAAAGAGCCGACGTGCGGAACCGAAAGATCGGATTCGTCTTTCAAGGATTCAATTTACTGCCACGAATAAATGCAATACAGAACGTTGAACTTCCTCTCATTTACGGGATGACCAAACCCTCCGAAAGAAAAATCGCTGCGGTTCAAGCCTTGGAATTGGTGGGACTTGCTGAAAGGATTCACCACCTGCCGTCTCAGCTATCAGGCGGTCAGCAACAGCGTGTCGCTATAGCCAGGGCTCTCGTAAATGATCCCGAAATCATATTGGCGGACGAACCGACCGGAAATCTTGACACTAAAACGAGCGCGGAAATTATGACCGTTTTCAGAAATCTTAATCAGAAAAAAAGAATTACATTCATTTTGGTCACGCATGATCCGGAAATGGGTCAGCTTACGGATAGACGCGTATATGTCAGGGATGGAATGATTGAGAATGACGAACGCAGTGCGGCAAACTAATTATCAAAAGAGAACTGTTTTGAACTGAATTGGACAAAATTCTTTACGAAGCTCTTACAATATCCGACACTCATTAATATATGAATCATCAACTGTTTCAAAACAGGTTGAATTCTACTGATCAGATGAACAGCCAACCCTAGAGTATTTAAAGGAGGTAATATGGCCGATACTTGGGGCCTACTTAAACGTATCGGATTAAAAAAATATGATGAATTGAAGGAATCTTTTCGTAGCCCGGGCGACAGAATAGACAAAGATTTACCTTTAGGTCTTCGCTTCAATGGAATCGTGGAGATCCCCCAGGTCGATTTTATCTTGGCAGGCGACCTCTTAAAGATCAAGTATCCTGGATCCAGTTGCGTTGTTGCACGTTACGGCATGATGCCTCTCGGGCGATCAGAGTATTACCATTTTTACCTTCAGGGGAGCGATGATGTTTATATGCTCGAAGTCATCACGGACCAAAACAAAGTGGTTCAGGGTTGCCGATTGTTCATGACGCTTGACGAAGTCGTACCCGATGATTGGGCATTTTGGCTGGATGAAAGAGACGGCTACATTGGATATGACATTTTCGATACTAAGGATCAAACTCGATATTACCGTGTCTGGGATAGTGAACGAAAAACGGTGATAGAAGAAGACGATCGTGGAAATCAAATTACTCGGATTGCACCGTTCAAATTCTTGGAAACCGTGTATCTCGATCCCTACGGTGAGAAAACTGAAGTCATTAAATATGATTCCATGCTCTATGGAAGAAAAATAAACGAAGAACAAAACGAGTATCTACTCGTGTCGGCCGTCGAGGAACCTGACGAGGCCTCGATTCAAATTCTTGTAGGAATAGAGCTTCAGCCGGTTACACTAAAGATTATTTAAACAAGGAGGAATTATGGGAATAACAGGTTTTTTCACAGCCTTTGGTAAGGAGAAGTTTGACCAACTGGGTCGAGGTCTCATGCAGAAAATCGTTTCCTGGGATCCCGAAGCTGCGACTGAGGCTGAGATTCAGGAAATGTTAAAAGAACTGGACAAAATAACCAGCGAAGCAGGAAAAGCTATGGCCGAATACCGAAAGGAACAGGCCGAAGCAGATGCCATTCAAAAGAATTATGATAGATATTTGGCTGCAGCTGAGTTGCTGAACAAGCAGGTTGAAGATTCTAGTGTGGCTGGAAACGCGGCAAAATCGAATGAACTTTCGTCAAGCCTCGGCAAACTGGTTCAAGATCTTGAGTCTATGAAACCGGAGGTTGAACGAGAATTGCACGAAGCTAATGAGGCCAAAACATACTACGAAGAAGTCCGCGAATTGGCGGAAGTTACGGCGAGCAAAGTAAAATCCGCCCGCAGTCAGTTAGAAGCTGCTAAAAGGAGAATGCGTCAAGCCGAAATTGACAAACAGCGTCAAGAAAATAAAGCGCAGCGAGCTGAGTATCTCGCCGGATTAAAGAAGGACGCTTCATCGCTGGGCTATGCGCTTGAAGCCATGAATCGTGAAGCAGAGGCTTCGAAGGCCAAAGCCCAAGCCAATGAACTAAAAGCCAAATTATTGAGTCCGGAAAAAGAAAAAGAAGATGAAAATATAAAGGCTGCCCTGCGCTCAGTTTCGGGTCAACCAGTGCTTACGGAGAGCTTTTCCGATCGATTAGCGGCTTTGAAAAAGAAATAAGGGAATCATTATTTTCTTGGCGGCATCTATGTTGTAGAATTCAAAAATCCGAGGTGCCGCTATGGTAAATCATACCGAAGATAAAGATACACTGGAAAGTAAGTCTACCCAAAGTTACGATCCTAACGTTCATGATTGCGATAACATAAGCGATCCGGTCCGAAGGACTTTGTGCAAAGCGTGTGGCATGCCGGTCGTAGGAGAAGCACCATTTTGTAAAGATCATGAACCACCCGTGCCATAGATTTAAAGATGATGGCGGGCACTTACGCCCGTCATCCTAAGTTTGATGTATATTGTTTGTTGGATCGGAATAATCGAAAATTGCTAATTATCTAGCTACCGTCATGCGAGACTTTTGTAATGAAAGACTTTGGCAAGACAGAAGGTCAGCTTTTAGATGAGTTAATGGAGCTGCGGCAGAAAATTGCCGAGCTGGAAGCAGCTCAGGCAGCTCGCAAAGCACTGGAAAACTCCTACCGCGAAAAAGAGCGTAAGCTCTTTACTCTCGTTTCCAACCTACCCGGAATAGCATATCGTTGCCTCAACGACCCACAATGGACGATGGAGTTTATTAGTGAAGGTTGCCTGTACCTCACGGGCTACTCTGCAGAAGATCTCATTTACAACAGAATAGTCTCTTATTCTGAGCTTATTCACCCCGAAGACAGAGAGCAGGTTTGGGAAAATGTTCAGAATGCGGTAAGCAAGCACTTGCCTTTCCAGATCGTGTACAGGCTTGTGGCAGCAAATGGGAAGATTAAGACCGTGTGGGAGCAAGGTCTCGGAATATACAATGAAGCGGGAGAGCTCATCTCACTTGAAGGATTCGTTACGGATGTAACCCAACTTAAGAAGGTGGAAGAAGCGCTGGAACAAAGAACGGAAGAGCTGGAATCTCTAATTCAGATGGTGGCTCATGATCTTAAGTCTCCAATTGTAACTATAGTCGGATTAATCAAATTTCTTAACACGAGAATAAAGCATAATGATTTTAATGACACGGCGCGCCAGGTATTCGATCAAATTGCCATAGCCGGAGATGCAGTGGAAAAGTTCCTGCGGGATCTTCTTGACGGTTTGGCGATCGACCATGTCACACCTGAACGACGCCCGTTGTATCTTGATCAGGTGGTGCGAGCTGTTGTTGCTCAGCACGCCGGGCTTGCTTCAAATTGTGGGATCGAAATAACGTTCAAATCAGAATGTGCTAGTCCTTCAGTGATTGCGGATGAGCGCCGAATTTCGCAGGTGATTGACAATTTGATTGTTAATGCGATTAAACACATGGGAAATCGGCAGGCTCAAGAAATCCGTCTGCTGGTCAGAGAAGAAGGCCCTTTATTGATCACCACTGTGGAAGATAATGGAATCGGTATACCTCATGAATACCAATCAAGAATCTTTGAGCGTTTTTTCAGAATTCCAAAATCGGGAAAACTGGGAGGAACCGGCCTAGGTCTCTACATTGTAAAGAAATTAGTACAAAAAGAAGGTGGAGAGATCTGGGTTGAATCACATGAAGGTGGTGGAGCCAAATTCCATTTTTCTTTACCCAAATTCGTCCCTACATCAGATGTGCAAGCTATTGTGTAAAGAAATTGTTCTTCTTAGGTTATTGACATCCCTCCAATCGTAACTTACGATACATGTAAATTGCTGAATGTGATTTAATTGTTTGGATCCGATCACATGGACCAATTATTGTTCGGATTATTATTATCGGCACCAAATGTTGACAAAAAATATGAGGGAATTATCAAAATATCCGAGTCGCGTGACTTCTAAAAACCGAATCGGAGTTGTCCTGTGACAATCTTATTCGGCACCGACGGAGTAAGGGGACCCGCCAACCTGGAACCCATGACCGCGGACACCGTTCTGAAACTGGGTATGGCTCTTGGTGAAGTTGTGCGCAGTTCAAGCTCAGCTCGGACAAAAATCCTTGTAGGAAAAGATACTAGGCTCTCGGGGTATATGTTTGAAAATGCTTTGTGCGCCGGTATCTGTGCCATGGGCGTCGACGTACTCTTAGTTGGGCCCATGCCTACTCCAGGAATTGCGTTTTTGACTACCAACATGAGGTGTGATGCCGGCGTAATGATATCGGCATCACACAACCCCGCCGAGGACAACGGCATCAAATTGTTTTACCGCGACGGTTACAAGCTATCCGACGAATTGGAATCAAGAATTGAGTACGAGGTCTTTAACTCAAATGGAAATCGAAAATTTCCTATCGGCGGCCATGTAGGAAAGGCATTCAGAATAGCCGATGCCCTGGGACGATATATCGTTTTCGTCAAGAACGTTTTTCCAAAAAATATCAGTTTATCGGGATTCAACATTCACGTTGATTGCGCGAACGGCGCGGGTTACAAGGCTGCTCCTCTTATTTTTGAAGAATTGGGTGCCAGTGTTAAGTCTCTGGGTTCCAAGCCTAACGGTAGAAACATAAATCTAAACTGCGGATCCCTCTTTCCTGAAGGTCTGCGTAAATCAGTTAGACTAGGCGGAGCTGACCTTGGAATAGCCCTCGACGGCGATGCCGATAGAGTTATTTTCGTTGACGAAAATGGAGAGGAAGTTGATGGTGATCGAATTTTAGGTCTTATAGCTCTCCATATGATGTCGAGATCCGAGCTGAAAGAGAATACTCTTGTAGCGACCATTATGAGCAATATTGGGCTGGATAATCTTATGCATTCGCATGGGGGAAGTATTATTAGGACTCCCGTAGGAGATCGCTACGTCATCGAAAGAATGCGTCAGGGGGGATTCAACTTTGGCGGTGAGCCTTCGGGCCACCTCATTTTTTTGGACAACTCCACATGTGGTGACGGGATATTAGGCGCTCTACACGTTCTTCGGATAATGCTCGAAACCGGTATGCCTCTATCTGAATTGTTAAAAGACATTCCTTGCTATCCTCAAATAAAAAATGATGTCCCGATTTCTATCAGACCGCCACTCGACGAAATTCCCGAATTGGTGAGTGCAATAAAAGATTCTGAGCGTAAATTGTCCAACAATGGAAGAATTCTGGTAAGGTATTCAGGAACTCAGTCGGTGTGCAGAATTCAGGCCGAAGGTGATGACCCAGACCACCTCAAGGAAATTGTGGAATTGTTGTCGGGTATAGTCGAAAAGTACACGAACGAACAGGAGCGCAAATTATGAATAAGGAAGTTTCGTCCACAAAAGGGAAACTCGGGATTCTCATGATCGGCTTGAATGGAGCGGTTTCATCAACTTTCTTGGCTGGAACCTTATTAGTTCGGAAGGGGCATGCGGTTCCAATAGGCTCCTTAACACAAATGGGAACAATTAGACTAGGTAATCGCAATGAGGAGCGGTTCCCTAAAATCAAGGACTTTGTTCCTTTGACTGATCTGAATGATATTGTCTTTGGTGGCTGGGATATACGAGATGAGACCTGCAAAGATGCAACTCGAACGGCAAAAGTACTCAGTGAGAAAGACCTAGTAGCAGTCGACGATGAGCTTGAATCCATAAGACCAATGAAGGCCATTTTCGATAGAAAGTTCGTTAAGAGACTTGAGGGAAATTGGGTTAAACCGGAAGTCAATAAATTCCATCAATCGGAACTCATCCGAGAAGATATTCTCCGGTTCAAATATGAGAATCGTTGTGATCGCCTGGTAATGATTTGGTGCGGCAGTACTGAATCGTATATGCCGATCAGTCCAATTCACTTAGGCTTGGAAGATTTTGAGCATGCATTAAAAGAGAATCACTCGGCAATTTCACCTAGTATGATTTACGCATATGCCGCTATTTCAGAGAGCGTAGCCTATGTCAATGGAGCCCCCAATCTTTCCGTGGACATCCCTGCATTAATGGAGTTTGCGAATATTCGTGGAGTTCCCGTTGCGGGAAAAGATTTCAAAACGGGACAAACATTGCTGAAAACCGTTCTTGCTCCAATGCTGAAGGCCAGAATGTTAGGCCTAAATGGCTGGTATTCTACCAATATTTTAGGCAATAGAGACGGCGAGGTCCTGGATGATCCCTCTTCATTCAAGACCAAAGAAGAAAGTAAACTTTCCGTCTTGGACGGAATACTACAACCTAGTCTTTATCCGGATCTTTATGGAGATTTTTACCATAAAGTTTGTATAAACTTTTATCCGCCTAGCGGAGACAACAAGGAAAGCTGGGACAACATAGACATCTTCGGCTGGCTCGGATATCCGATGCAGATCAAAATTGATTTTTTGTGCAGAGACTCAATTTTGGCTGCACCCATTTGCTTAGACCTGGCCTTATTCATGGATTTTGCTTCTCGAATGAAATTGGCTGGTGTCCAGGATTGGCTTTCCTTCTATTTCAAAAGTCCGATGCATTCAGCTTCAGTAGTGCCGGAACATGATCTCTTTATACAGCAGATGAAGCTAAAAAATACCTTGAGAGAATTGATGGGACAAGAAATGATAACCCATTTCGATGAACTTAAGACAGCATCTGAGGAAACCAAGATTATGCCCAAATGTTCGTAAGAATTATCCAAGGTGTCTGTAAGGAATCGAATTTCGGTCAAATAATTGATTAACGCTTCAGAGTCTTGCAACTAAATTATTGAGTCATTTTATGCAATCTACCCTCGAGACAAATCTCTCCCGGCCTGAATCTCCCCTTGAGCGAGAAATCGCCGCATTAGGTCCATGGTTCCACAACATTCATTTACCTGATGGAACGCAAACTGCTCCTCAGCACCCGTTAGGAGATTTTCCAAACTTCAAATGGGAAGCTATAAGAACTGTGATTCCGGATAATTTCGAAGGAAAAACTGTTCTGGATATAGGGTGCAATGCGGGATTTTATTCACTCAAATTTGCCGAACTTGGAGCGAAGGTAACTGCCATCGATATTGATGATCATTATTTGCATCAAGCGGTGTGGGCCGCAAAAAAATTTAAAGCGGCACAGCGAATTGAATTTAAAAAAATGCAAGTTTATGAATTAGCCCATTCGAGAAACGTCTATGATGTAGTTCTTTTCATGGGAGTCTTTTATCACCTCAGGCATCCTTTGCTGGCCCTCGATATAGTGTCCCAACAATTTCGAGAATTCATGCTATTCCAAAGCATGACTATTCCCGGTGAAAAAGTGATCGATCCCGGGGTTGATTTCAGAATGAAGGACCGGCATTTAATGCTCGATGAGGGATGGCCTAAGATGGCTTTCATTGAGAATGCACTCGAAGGGGACAACACAAATTGGTGGGTCCCAAATCATTCAGCAATTCAGGCAATGTTGCGATCTGTCGGAATTGCGGTGCAAGATCGTCCCGGACACGAAATATATCTATGTCGCCGATCATCACAAGAAATGAGACGAGATATAAAGAACGAGTTAAGTGCAGCCGTAGAGGGCTTAGCAATTTGAATGAGCATTAGAGAAAATTTTACTGATTACGGTGGCTGGAGCAAAGATGATCGAGGCCATAAAATTTTGGAATGAACCGAACAATCTGTCCCATTGGGACTTTGAAATGGACCCGGATTGGAAAGAGTTTACAACAATGACGCGTCTCGGCGCTGAGCGTGTGAGGCGGTTGTGCCCGGAAATGGTTTTGGTTTTGGGTGGAATATCCCCGATCGATCCAAATTTCATTTCCCTTCTGGATCGCTATGGTCTGCTTAAGATACTGAATGCCGTGGGCATTCACGGTTTCCCCCTAGACTGGAATCACTGGAAGATTGACGACTGGCCAAAAAAAATTGAGGAAATCAGGGCTGTAACTGACTTACCCATATGGATCACGGAAGTGGGGGTGTCGAGTTTTGGAGCCGATGAGGTCCAAGTTTTCGGGCTCAAGCGCACGTCCGAACTTTTATCCGGAATTTGCGAACGGATCTACTGGTACAGCCTACTGGATTTACCGCCAACATGGGATGCTACAACTAGGCACAAGGAGAGCGAAGGCAGCTCTTACTATCGCCATTTTTATATGGGGCTGGTTCGATCCGATGGAAGTCCTAAACCCGCAATAAATTACTTTTCCCCGGAATTCGGGATATGCCAGTGGATCCATTATCAAGATTATCGATTGAACAGCATCGTGCACTGGCTACGCGAACTGAATGTGAAAAAGCTCAGAACAGGGATAAGCTGGGCCGATTGGTTGAGACCGAATGCCTTGGAATGGTTTGATCATCAGATGAATATGATATCTGAATTCGATGTCACCTTGACGCTCTGTTTTACTCCTCCGTCGCGAGGCAAGAGGCCTGATCATACGAGCCCTCCTATTGATCCTAATGAATTTGCTGATTTTTGCGAAGAAGTAGTGAAGCGTTATGTCATTGCGGAACGCGGAGTTTTAGAAGGGGTAGGAAAAGAACGGATGGTGATAACCACGTATCCAAGGGCAGTTTCGTAATATTCGAGGTGGAACAAAAGATCCGCACGTGTTGACTTATCCTGCAGAGTAGCTGATCTGCAGAACAAATTGATTTCTCGTAATTAATTATTTAACCGAGCCGAATTCTTAATTGATGGATCGACATGAACATAACAATATTTGGGTTGAGTATAACCTCATCTTGGGGAAATGGACATGCGACAATCTGGAGGGGCATCTGCAAAGCTCTTGCGAACCGCGGCCACAACATTACGTTCTTTGAACGAGATGTCCCCTATTACGCTGAACGACGTGATTTAGTTGAATTCAGCAATTTGAGCGTGGTTCTTTACGACTGCCTGCCCGACGTCCTCGAGTTCGCAACAAGAAAACTGAGATCCAGCGATGTAGGCATTGTAACCTCATACTGCCCTGATGCAGTCCAAGCTGCAGACATGATCTGCTCGCTGGTCCCGGGGCTGCATGTCTTTTACGACCTTGACACTCCCATCACCATCAAAGCTTATTCATCCGGCAACCCACCGGAATACCTCCCTGCTCAAGGTCTTTCCGATTTCGATATTGTCCTCAGCTATACGGGTGGTGAAGCGTTACAACGCCTTCAAAGTGACTTGGGAGCCAAGTATGTCGTTCCTCTTTACGGATGTGTCGACCCCGAAACCCATGCTGCCGGGATGTTGTCTCGAGAATTTCTTTGTGATTTTTCATATCTTGGGACGTATGCAGCGGATCGCCAGACTTCTTTAGAAAAGATGTTTATAGAGCCGGCCAAGCAACTTCCAGATCACAAATTCATTCTTGGGGGGGCGTTGTACCCGATTGATTTTCCTTGGCAAGAGAACATTTGGTATCTGCGACATGTAGCTCCGTCCAGCCACTCGGCATTTTATGGTTCATCCGGGTTCACGTTGAATATTACCAGAAAGGCAATGGCCGAAATGGGATATTGCCCGTCCGGCCGGCTCTTCGAAGCCGCAGCGTGCGGTACTCCGGTTATAAGTGACTACTGGGAAGGACTGGATTTCTTTTTTGAACCGGAAACGGAAATTTGCATTGCACGAAGGCCTGAAGACGTCATTGAGTTACTTCATTTACCCAATCACGAAAGACAATCAATTGGAGACCGTTTCAGAAAAAGGGCGCTTTCAGAGCATACAGCTGATCATAGAGCCAAAGAGTTAGAGAGCATTTTTCTGTTGCATGGCTTCAACTCGAGGTCTTCTTCCAAATTGAGAGGCTCACTTGCGGGAATGAGTTCCCGTGTAGGAGGTTAGAATGTGGGGAATCATTCCAGCCGCCGGGCTGGGGAGCAGAATTCAACCATTGGCCTTCTCAAAAGAGCTTTTGCCGGTCGGCAGCAGACTGGATGATCTGGTCGAAAGACCTAGAGCGGTCAGCGAGTATTTGGTGGAACGCATGATCATCGGAGGAGCTTCGAAAATCTGTGTAGTTATATCACCGGGAAAAAGCGATATCATGAATTATTACACTGACGGATTAGGCGCAGCAAAGTTTTGTTATGTTGTCCAAGAAGCGCCCAAAGGACTATGTGATGCCGTTTTTTCAGCCATACACGTGATCCCGACTGATGAAAGTGTATTGATCGGACTTCCGGATACTGTGTGGTTTCCCCAGGATGGTCTTTCCAAACTCCCGGATGAATCACTCTCATTTCTTCTGTTTCCGGTAGATCACCCGGAGCTGTTCGATGCCGTTTTAGTGGATTCGACCGGGGTTGTCACAAAGATACTGGTGAAACATCCCGATCCAGGAACCTTTTGGATTTGGGGAGCGATAAAGATGACGGGGGCAATTTTTCATAAATTGCATGCTCTTTGGCTGACTCGCAGTAAAAAGGACGAATTCTTAGGGACTCTCGTAAATGCATATTTGGACTCCGGCGGTAAGGCTCGAGCCCTACGATATGGAATCTCATACGTTGATGTTGGAACTCTTCACGGTTACAGAGAAGCCATAAAACTATTATCCGAAAAAAGGTTGGAAGATGGATCCGGTATCCACACCTCACGTGAATTCGAAATCAGGCTTGCTTAATACGATCATTGATTTCGGCAATGCGAATGGGAATTCGGTAAGCATCATCGTTTCCCATCCCGATGATGAGGTGTTGGGAGCCGGTGGATTAATGACGAGGTTAAAAAACATCGAGATTGTTCATATCACCGATGGGTCCCCCAGGAATCTGGAAGACGCTTCTCGCGACGGATTTCGAACCAGAAGAGAATACGCTCAAGCTCGAAGACGTGAGTTCAAATGTGCCATGTCAATTGGACACGTGAAACCGGGTGAATTCGAATTAGGAGTAGTGGATCAAGAAGCCGCTTTTAATCTGATAAATGTTGTTCGAAAACTAGTCTCGTTTTTGGAACAAACGAATCCTACCGTGATTATAACTCACTCATATGAGGGAGGCCATCCCGACCACGACAGCACTGCTTTTGCTGTGCATGTCGCAGCAGAACTATTCGTACGAAAAGGAAATAATCGGCCCCTAATAACAGAGTTCCCTTCCTATCACCAAGTCCAGGGCAGAATGGTTACCGGATCTTTTCTCAATAAAGGAAAATCCTATGAGGTAAAATTCATTCTTCCTCCGGAAGTGCTGGCCCTAAAAAGAGCAATGCTTAATTGCTATTTTACTCAACGGGATTTTCTGCGTTCATTCGACATTGCTGTAGAGAGATTCCGCCCTGCTCCAATCTACAACTTTTTGGAACCGCCCCATGACGGTCCCTTATTATATGAACAGTATCCATGGGGCATTAAAGGATGCGAATGGCGGAAATTGGTCGCAACCGCCCTCTTATTCTTTGGACTTGAGACTAATACATGAGCCTCAAGGTACTTAGTATTGCTTATCCTTTGTCGCCTGTCAGTGAGGACACGGTCGGCGGTGCTGAACAAATTCTTTGTACTCTCGATAAAATGCTGGTGACTCGAAACCACGTCTCCTTAATGGTCGCGTGTACCGGCTCCAGGATTTCAGGCACTCTTTTCCCAATACCTCGGGTAACCGGGGTAATCACTCCCATCAAATATGACGAAATTAGAGGAATGTTGCAAAATTCAGTTCAGGAAGCCTTGAACACTTATCATCCTGATATCATCCACATGCATGGAGTGGATTTCTATCGGTATTTCCCGGATACGAACTTGCCGGTCCTAGTAACGTTGCATTTACCGTTTGAATTCTATCCGGCGCAAGTACTCGAATACAAGAGGGCAAATCTGTTCTTCAATTTCGTTTCTTATTCCCAAATGGGACTTTATCCTAATTCACTAAATAACTTGGGCGTTATTGAAAACGGCATAACTGTCGAGAGATTTGAACCAGTCATGCAGAAAAAGGATTTCGTTCTAACGCTCGGACGCATTTGTCCCGAAAAGGGTTATCACTTTGCGATTGATGCAGCCAAGCTGGCGAAAAAGCGGATTATTCTTGCTGGAGAAGTTGCAGGATTCGAAGCCCACCGGAACTACTTTGAAAAAGAGATAGCCCCTAGAATTGACGGAGATCAATCAATCTTCTTGGGTGCGGTAGGCTTTGAGCAGAAAAAGAAGCTGCTGAGAACAGCCTCATGTCTGCTGATACCCAGCTTGGTTCCGGAAACGAGTAGCCTTGTGGCTATGGAAGCACTCGCCTCGGGAACACCCGTCGTAGCATTCAAAAACGGAGCTTTAACTGAAATAATTCATGAAGGATTGACGGGTTTTTTGGTCGCTGATTCGCACGAAATGGCTCTTGCGATCGAATCTATTGAAAATATCAACCCTTTTGATTGCAGGCAGGCAGCCGAAATGCGATTTAGGGCTGATCAAATGATGGAAAAATATCTGAGCTCATATTTCCAAATTTTGCGAGGTCGGTCTCGCATGGGAAAAGATATTCATGGCATCTCAACCTGGTCTAATTAATAAATATCCGTATCAAATCTCACTGATTGAGAATATGGATCAATTGCAGTCAATTGAAGACAATATCTGGTCTATCTGGCAAACCAGCGAAAGCACTCCATTTCAAACACCGGCATGGTTGATACCATGGTGGAAGTATTTCGGAAACGGGAAGCTTACAATTCCAGTGCTGTGCCAGGGAAAAAAACTCAAGGGAATGCTTCCTTTCTATATCAGAAACGGCCGTAATGCCGGAAAAATTACCGCAACCATTTTGGGAATGGGTAACAGCGACTATCTGGATGGATTGGTTGAGAATCGATCCGAAGAAATTACTGATTATTTGTTTGAAACATTCATGAATGCTCGATCCGAATGGGATTTACTGGATATTGATGATTTGCCTCAGTCTACCCCCTTGATTAGATCAATCCGGAAACAAGGAGGCGTCCTCAAGCAATCGAGTGAAGGAATGATAATTAATCTTCCAAGAAATCCCGATGAGTTTTTAGCACGATTACAATCACAACATCGCTATAAGATTCGAAAAGCAGTTAGGTCACTCACGAACCTTGGTGACCTGGAACTTGAATATGCAGAACAGTCACAACTTCCGGAGTTCTTAAACGACCTGGTCAGGCTTCACAGTGCAACTTGGAAAATGAGGAATCAGAATGGGGTCTTGTCAGGAAACCGTATAGTCTGTTTCCATAAAGAGGTGATCTCAAGATCACAAGAAAAAGGTCTCCTGGGCTTGTTCAGGTTGAAATGTGGGGAAAAGACGATTTCGATCGTTTACGGGTTTATTAAGAAGCCGACCTTTTACAGCTACTTAGGTGGATTTGATCCGGAATTCGCAAGATACAGTCCCGGAGGAGTCATTTTGTTGTATGTGATTTTCGAGCTTATCAGGAAAGGGTTTCGCGAATTCGATTTCCTCAAGGGAAGCGAACCATACAAAAGAATGTGGGGCGCCGAACCATACATCAGATACCGAATCTCTATGCGGCGACGATAGACGGAGTTCAAATGACTACATTTCTGCTTATAAGACACGGAAACAGTACTGCAGGAGACAGATTACCGGGGAGGATTGCCGGGATTCATTTAAGTGAGTTGGGAAAGAATGAAGTAAAAGAACTTTCAAAGAGGCTCTTCAAAGTTAAACTTGACGCAATTGTCAGCAGTCCTCTCGAAAGAACTTTGGAGACCGCCGAAATTCTGGCTCAACCAAGCGGTCTCGATGTGGAAATTGACCATGATCTGAATGAAGTGGATTTCGCAGAATGGACGGGCTATTCATTCGCGGAACTAAAATTAATGAAGAAGTGGCCGCTTTTTCACTCGTTTCGGACAGGAACACGAATACCTGGAGGAGAGCACATCATCGATGTTCAAGTGAGAATGGTACGTGCAATTGAAAAATATAGAGATCGCTACCCATCGGGAATTGTGGCAGTGGTAAGTCATTGTGACCCAATAAGGTCGGCAATAGTATATTACGCCGGCATTTCAATTGATCATATGCTGAGAATATGCGTCGATACCGCTGGAGTGACCGTGTTGAATATCCAAGAATGGGGAGCGGAATTTCTTTGTATTAATCATAACGGTAACTTGCCGCTCAACGGAAACGGCAACGGCGGAAATCCCTGATGAAAGTTTACGGCGATCTGCGCAGAACGTGTAATCCGAAAATTGAGATAACAAAAATACGAAGGATCGCCGATCGTTTGACGGATTATGACTCCCTTGCCGATACTGAACTAATCACCGAGTTGTTAATTGATGTCGGCGAACTGGAATCAGGATTGACGGACGCAGTCTGTGGGGTAGAAGATCACGTTTCACCCATTATTAGCTTAACAAGAAAGATTGGGAACGATGCCGGACGGATTCTTGTTTCATCCTTGACCCGCAGAAGACTTCCGGACCACACCAGTAACCTTCTAATAGGATTGGACAACTTAAACGACCACGATTTGCCGAGTATCATCAGCATAACGGTGCCCGAAGGATATGCCTATTACAGCTTGTATCCGGAGATGTATTTCGAGTCGGCAAAAAAGTTCTTTTATACCTATCACGCTGAATTCGTTTTTTGCGTTGGCATTCGTAGCATTGGCACCAGTCTCTGTTCGGTAGTTGTTGCGACTTTAGAATCTTTTGGCTGCAATGTTCAATGCTGTACCGTCCGTCCCAAGGGCGACTTTTTCGATAGACATTTAGATATTTCCAACGACTTGAGGGATCTTTTCCAATCGTGGTCTGATAGAGCTTACTTCTTGATAATCGATGAAGGACCGGGGCTCAGCGGGTCTTCTTTTTGCTCTACAGCAGAAAAATTGTCGGAGTTAGGCATCCCGGATCAAAAAATTTTGTTTCTCCCTACTTGGGATCCGGGGACGGATGGTTTGATATCCAAAGCTGCAAAGCAGAGGTGGCCCAAGCATAGGAAGATTGTCACGGAATTTGAAGAGGTAATGATAAACACCGGGAAGTTATCCGATTGCTTCGGAAAAGCTCACCACTTAGATATTTCGGCGGGTGCCTGGCGGGAAGTGATATGTCATAACGGAATGGAAAAACCTCCGGTATATCCGAATAATGAGCGACGCAAATATATTTGGTCTGATGAGCCTCTTAATACTCAAAAAGTCATTACCTTTTGTAAGCAGGCGTGCATTACTCCCATAAAAAAGCCTCTCCTAATGACAAAATTTGCAGGACTCGGAAAGTACGGCCGTGCAGTTGCGGAACTGGCGAATGATCTGGGTGAAGTCGGTTTTGCACCGGCATTGAATGGATATTCTCAAGGATTCATCTCCTATGACCTGGTCATCGGACGCCCATTGACTCCGAACGATATTACGCAGGAACTGATGAGGAGAATTTCAGCTTACATCATCTACTTATCCAAGCATGAAGCCTCCGCGTGCCGATCTTTAGAGGAAATGTCCGAAATGATATTTGAAAACCTTTGGGAATCGGTAGGCGCTTATTGGGCCGATAAGTTTAGGAAAATTGCATTCGAGCCCAGCATGTTTACTGAGTATCCGGCGGTCAAGGTTGACGGCAGAATGCTTCCTCATGAGTGGCTTATCACTGCCGATGGCTACGTTAAGACTGATGTGGCCAATCATCATGCAGATCATTTCTTTCCGGGATGTCAGGACATTGCATGGGATATTGCAGGTGTATCTTCTGAATTTAATTTTACGGAGTCACAACAACAGTGGCTGATCGAATCCTATATTGCCGCTACAGGCGATGTGCACGTTACCGTTCGACTTAAGTTTTATGCTCTCGCATACTTATCCTATCGAGTGGGATATTGCCTACTTGCCTCAGATGTTCTTGCGAACACCCAAGAGGGAGAGAAATTCTTCTCTTGTTCTCAATATTACTCGAATTTGCTGAAAAGTCTCATTTATAAACAAGTTGTGGGAGTTGGATAGGCTTTTTAAGTGGTTTTATTTTCTTGAAAAGAGATTTCGGTCAAGTTATGTAAAGAGATAGTTTCCAGCACATTAATGTCAAACAGCAGCTCAATAATACAATCGTTTCGTCACGAGCGGATAATGCCCGGCAGAGTGGTCGATCCCAAAAATGTAATGAAGGACTTACGGAACGGACTTGATGATGAGGCCCTCATGCGGAAGTATAGGCTCACCACTGACGGACTACGCAATCTCTATAAAGAGCTGGCGCATTTCGGATTCATGGAGACTCCTACGCATTCTCGTTCCGGCTCACTCAGAATTAATGTGAGGGATTTTGTTGCAGATGTGAAGTCTGGAATGTCCGACTCCGGCCTGAGAAGAAAATTTTCACTTACCACTGATTCACTCCAAAAGATTTATGACAAGTTGCTGGAAACTCAGGCTATAAAAATCGATGATATCTATCGCCTTGAATCAATTACCGGCGATTCTCAAATAATCAGAGGAATTGATCGGCATACGATTGATTTCGAGGTCTCAGTGATGGAACGGGGTCATGCCAATAACAGGGGTTTTCTCCATGACATCAGTGAGACAGGCATCGGAACTGTAGGAA
>CAZTJA010000022.1:0-34388 GCA_964613745.1 uncultured Syntrophaceae bacterium | reverse complement strand
CCGGATTGTTTCCTTGCAAACCCGGCAGCGAGATCAGTGGGTTGTAAAAGACACCAAAACGTAAGTCAGGCCGTTCCATCCAAAATGATTCATCGGGAGTTGCTTTTATTACTGGATAATATATTGCTCCAAGTTTCATGGCTCCATTTATGAAGTAGAAGGGAACTATATTGAGAATGTCGTCATACACGACACGATCTGAAACTTCCGCTTTTTCGAGAAGACGTTTTGGTTGATCGTCATCAAAAGCTAAGGGCTGACGTTTCATCATGTACTCAATAGTGGCTTGCATACTCTCAGCACCTTGTAAGGTACTGTGGAAGGCGAAAGTTATAAGTATTGCCGACAATAAAACCGGTACGGCATCCATTGGCCTAAGTAGTTTTTCACCGGATTTGGAATATGCCGTATAGAGCCGTAGAGAACCTCTAACACAAGACTTGACGGCAAAGCCCACAGCCCCGAATCCCAAAATCACAAGAGGAATCCAAAGCCGTAAAAACAGGTCGGCAGGATGATCGGGCAATACATAGAAAATGCTGCCGATCAGAAACACGGAATAAATTGCAAGCACGGGTTTTAGTCGCTCACGAGCCTCACGCCCAAGCGACAAAAAACCATATACGCCGGCGGGAATAAAGATCATGAGTGAACCCAGTAATGTACTCTCTGAGCGTGCAATATTAACGAACATTTCAATGAGAGAATCCGCGACTCCCGTGAGCCATGTTCTTCCCGCTCCATACGGTTCTGAACTTATGTGGAGATGAGGTGCCGAGACGAGGTGAGGTATCAGAAAAGCCGCAATTATCAACGCGACCGATGCGACGGGAGCGAACCACTGTTTACCAACCCTACCCGGGAAATAAGCAACGGCTATTAGTACCGCCATTATGCTATAAATCCGGCCGATTGGATGCATCAAGACCAGCAACAGTGTCCCAAAAACCAGAAAGAAACCCGACTTGCCCGAAGTGGAAACCAGCCTAGCCAAAAGAATGCAGGCAAATGCCGTTGCAATATTTGACGGAACGACAAAATGCAACCCATTACTGGGGAACACCTTTGATGAGAGCAGGAAAAGAGCTATACCTGCTGCAGCAGGCCCCCAAAAAACGGTAAGCCAATAAGCAATGGCTAAACCAAAGAAAAAGGGAGCTACGGTCCAGACAATTCGGTATGCTTCTATGAGATGAATTCCGAATTTTTGGAAAACGATTAGTACACCCGAGAAAATGAAGTGAAACAGAAAGAATATTCTATTTTCGAGGTTATGTTTTTCCCAATTTAGTTGATCACTGGTATAGGGTGTACGCAATTGTTTTCGGAGATCCTCGAGGGCCGCACAATCCTGTTGAGGACATTCACTCAGTTCTGCCGTCCGAACCAAATATCCGAAGGAATCATCCGTTTCCGGCAAAGACGCTCTGTTCCAAACCGGATTCAAAATGAGTATTGTCTGGAGAGTGACAAAAAACAAAAAACCGATAGCCAGTACAAATTTTCCGGTACGCCTGCTCTCCAGAATTCTTTCTATTTTCTGTTCAGGGCGCTTCAAAATTCTGCCCTTTGATATTGACCAGATACTAAGATGTGCTGAGGTCTCCACTCTGTTGTGCAAAATCTCACGGCACCTTATCACTTTGAAACGATTTAACAATGGTTTTCTGGTTGGAAATGCACACTCAAAGACGTTTCGGTTCGTATTGGGCTTTCAAGATCATTTCACTTAAAAAGAAACTTCCCGAGCTTCTGATCAAGTCCCCGGACATGCCCCCTGGTCCAATCACAACTAAGATTAAATATTTCGATTGCCGTAGGCGAATCGAGGCCCTCTTTATCTACTTTTTCCAATACCGCTGAAACTCGGCGAATCAGATCATCGTGGACGGATTTATGCATCTCTAAATCGGGAAAACCATTTTTGAGCATAAGTTCTTCTTCGGCTCTGAAATGAAAAATTACATAATCGGCCAAAAACCTTAGATGCTGTTCCAGTTGCTTTTTACCGAGTCCATCCCACAAAGCATTTCCGAATACGTTAATGCGACGGAACAGCTCCTTATGCTGTTCGTCTATGAGTTGGTGTCCCACTGAATAGTCGCTGTCCCAAACTAATGTGTCCATACACACCTCTGAATTATCGTAATTGCCTCCTCGGGAGACAAAAAAAGGATTTAGTTTTCCTAAATCCTAAACGAAGAAGCCGGGTAGAAGATATTTATCTTCGGCGGCCAATTCGAAGTGTATATTCCAAGATAATTATTTCTACTTCAAGAAAATTCTTTTCCCTTGCCCACGCCAGGGCTGTTTTTCCGAGACTGTCCTTGACCGAATAATCAGCCCCGCACTTCAACAATCTCTCTACGGAAGAAACATCCCCTCTCTTAGTTGCATTTATGAGAGCTGTTTCCTTCTTTTTACCAACTAAATTCACGTTCGCTCCATCTTCTGCAAGTAAATCCACGCAATCAGGTCGGCCGTACAGAGCGGCACACATGATGGCAGAAATGCCGTCCTTGTCTTGAGCATCAATAAGTGCACCGAATTGCAGCAATATTTCGATTATGTCTCGATTGCCCATTGTAGATGCTATGATTAATGGAGTTGAAAGCACGTGGTCGGCCAAATTTGGGTTGGCTCCTCTTTCTAAGAGGAGTTTCACAAGTGGAAGGTTGCCGGATTGTGATGCTACGAAAAGTGGAGTTTGGCTCTTGGGACCTGACACGTTTGGATCAGCTCCTTGATCGAGCAGTCTTTCGCAACGGGACAAATCTCTTCTTTCGCATGCTTCAAATAATTGGGCTTCTTTGCTGGGCTCACAAATTGGAGTCGGATCGCAATCCTCCGTTTCAGGCCCAGGAGAGTCCTCCGGCCCCCCTGAAGATGACGAATTTTCTGGGTGCCCGTTTAAAATCTGATCATTTTTCACAGATACATTTTGTCCATCTCTGTCTTTGCTGTTGCAATCGGATATTTCTCG
Organism: uncultured Syntrophaceae bacterium; assembly: GCA_964613745.1. GTDB lineage: Bacteria > Desulfobacterota > Desulfomonilia > Desulfomonilales > Desulfomonilaceae > CAZTJA01. The sequence continues at coordinate 31,405 of CAZTJA010000022.1, read as the reverse complement.
GGGAATGTGATCGTGGAGAAATGAAATTGCATCATTCCGGCGATTTTGTGATGCCCGCTTCAAAGCAGAAAGGTAAACTTGCTGTGTGATCTCCACTCCTTTATCGAGTAGTAATTGCATAATATGCAATTGACCGTGAGCCGCAGCCAATGGCAGCGGACTCTTATCCGAAATGGAATCCTGCACTTTACGACCTTTAGTTGTCCCTGTCCCGGCCGGATCCAAATGCGTACCATTTTCGATCAACATTTCTACAATCTCGATGTTTCCCGTCGGAATGGCAGCCTGTAAAGCTGACTGCCCGAAATTATTTCTTCGATTTACATTTGCACCCGCATCAAGGAGCATTTTGACTATCGCAACAGATTCCGAACGGCAGAAAGCCGTCAATAGAGTTTCTCCATTTCTTAGGCAAGCTAAATTTAGAGTTTTTTCATCCAGAACTTTCTCAATTTTCTTTCGAAGTTCATGGCGGTGATCCGAAGAAGACTGATTCTGTGTTCCTGACAAGGATTCGTATTCCAAGAGATCGCGGTACAACCTGTCAGTCTTAGTATTGTATTTGCGCTTCAAATAAGCCTTTAAGGCTAGAAAGACATAAACTAAGCTAAGAATGCTGATTGCAATGGTTGGATGCTGAAAGAAATCTGCCGTCAATGCGATTAAGAGTGCCCACATTACCACCACTGAGTTCGTATCGGACTTCTCGGAAATATATTTATTCAAAATAGATTCCTCGGTGCATAAGCACGGTTGTGTACGAATAGCTTCAACTGAAACGATCGGGATTTCTAATGAATACCTGTTACAATTGGCGGCTAGGGCAGGCTTACTATGACCATGCCCCAAGAGTTTTTGATTTGATTCTTCAAAGCGAAAATATTAATCAATTACAAGCGATTATCTCACGATCCGCTTCATCCTGCAACTATTCTCAAAGACTATTCTAACCTGCAAAACTCTTTGATGAGTAATGACTTAGGCGCGGTACAATTTTGCAAACGGATTGAGTTGCTGGGGATTAATGTTGATAGTGAATGGTACTGGAGCCGGGGAGGGGAGTCGAACCCCCGACCTGCTGATTACGAATCAGCTGCTCTGGCCACTGAGCTACCCCGGCTTAAAAGAGATAAATTAGCTAAACAGTAACTTAATGTCAATAAAGGCTTCGGAATTTTCTATTCCATTACATCGATTGGAACAGGCATGAACGTAACTACAAAAAGAATTATGGAAAGTACTCCAATAAGTTTTCCCGATCCGTCCAATCGAGTGTAGGGATCATATGGCGAAGGGTGCTTCAGTCCTAATATCAGGACGAGAACTGCAAATACCAGCCAACCCGGCCACATAAAATATCCCAGAACGAGCAATAAACAAAACGAAACCAGTGAAACGATCCTGGCAGCTTTCGGACCAAATAGCGCATACACAACGTGACCTCCGTCCAACTGACCGATAGGAATCAGATTCATAGCGGTGACGAACAGGCCGAACCAGGCCGCGAGAGCTGTGGGATGCAGAACAATGGTTGCTTCATGGGAGAAATGGCCGAATCTCAGGAGCATCATCAGTTCCATTATGATGGAACTTCCCAGAGATATACCTTCCAGACCGGATTGTAGGGGCTGCCTTTCAGACAGCAGTAGCCCGATCATCAACAAAGGAATGGCTACGGTAGCCCCGCTGAGTGGTCCAAAGGCTCCGATTTCCATGAGAATTCGTCTGTCCGCAATTGCCGATCGTATTTTGATGAAGGCGCCAAAAGTGCCTACAGGAGGAGTTGCCGGAATAAAGTAAGGCAGGGTAACGTCCATGTGGTACCGTCTGCCGGTGAGGTAATGCCCCATTTCATGGACCAGAAGAATCAGCATTAATGGTACAGAAAACGATAAGCCTCTAAACAAGAATAGAAACCAGGAATCCAGAGTTTTGTTTGCATAGAGTCCGCCCGCAAATGTGGTGGTCAAAAAGGTTGCTATAAATAGAGCTACATTAATCCAATTACGATTTCTAATTTCAGCCCCCTACAGAATTCATTTTCATCAGATTATCCGTTTTCGAAGTCCGCCTTAAATGGATGGGTTCATTAAACTGCGGGTCCGGTTGTGCAACTCGCAGTACTTCTTCCGGGGTCGTCATTCCATGAAGCATTTTTCGGATAGTGTTTTCCCAAAGTGAGCTGAACTTCTTTTTCTTGGCCGCTTCTTTCAGCAGTTTGTGATCGGGTCTTTCGCAGATGAGCTTTGTCAAATCGTCATCGATTGCAACAACCTCGTATACACTCTCTCTCTTGAAATATCCCGTATCCCTACACTGATGACACCCCGTTCCTCGTTTGAGCTGAACCTTTTCCGGACCCTCAAAATTAAATCCCATTTTGTTCAGGTCTTTGACTCCGATGGTATATTCCTGCTCGCAATACGGGCATATCTTTCTCATTAACCGTTGAGCAATAAGTCCCAGGAGTGTATTTGCCAGCAGAAACGCCGGAACTTTCAGATCGAGCATTCGACCGACTGCGCTCAAAGCATCGTTCGTGTGAAGAGTCGACAGCACAAGATGCCCCGTTAGGGCCGCCTGAATAGCCAATCCGGCGGTCTCCTCGTCGCGAATCTCTCCTATCATTATGATGTCGGGATCCTGACGCATGACATGTCGCAGCATCGGTCCGAAGGTCATTTTTTCATCGGGATTATGGAGCATACTTACAGCCGGATTTACTGCTATTTGGTTGAATTTCTCAAAAACCATTTCAATAGGATCTTCAATGGTAGTGATGTTCATTTCAGAGGTGGCCAGAACCTTTAAGGCGGAGTACAGGGTTGTGGTTTTACCGGATCCGGTTGGACCGGTCACGAGTATGATTCCGTACGGCCGACCGATGAAACCTTGAAACGTGGTCAGATCAAGTGGAGTGAAACCAAGCTCTTCCAAGTCCATGAAGAGCAAATCAGGATCCTGAATTCTGCAGACCGTCTTTTCGCCAAAAGCAGTGGGAACGGTAGATGTACGGACTTCAACTTCTCTGTCCTTGAAATCCAATTTAATTCTTCCGTCTTGGGGTCTTCTTTTTTCAGCAATGTCCATTGCCGCCATGCCTTTGATTCTGGAGGTGAATGCCTGATGGAGCGCCCCTGGAATCCAATCAATGTCGTGAAGCATTCCGTCAATCCTTAAACGGATCATGGTCTTGCTTCGTTTCGGTTCAATATGAATATCGCTCGCACGTAACGATAAGGCCCTTCGGAACATGGCATCGACGGCTGTCCTTATGTTTCGGTCCGTGTGTGAAATTTCTTCAAGGCTCTTTACTTCCGAAAGACGCTCAAGGTCGGATAATTCCTTGAAATATTTGACGTGCTTTTCTGCAGCGGCTTTAATTGAGCCTCGAAAGCCATGGAATTCCAGAATAATCTTGAGGATATCCGACTTAGGGCAGAGCACCAGATCCAATTCCTTGCCTGTAACTCGGGAGACATCTTCAAGCACTTCCGGCTGGTCCGGGTCGTACACGGCCAATTTAAGCTTTTCGTCGAGTATTTCTATGGGAAGCATCAAGTATCGATCGACAAATTTTTGGGGGAGTGTCTTTGTTACAAAATCCGGATCCAGGTCCAATGAATCCAATCGCATGAACGGGAAGTCCAGATAGGCGGCGATTGCCTGCATTATTGCAGCTTCTTCCAGAGCCCCTTTGGGTCCGGATAGTTTTAGTTCGGCAACAATGTCCAGAACAGTGCTGTGTCGCGCCGGAGGCAGTCCGTCCCTGGCCTGCTTAGCATGTTCCTGAGCGAGACGATCCTTAATGTATAGCTCGGCTTCCTGAAGCCGAATCATTCCGGTGTCGTCCAGATAATTTTGTGAATACAGAATCTCGCTTATTTCTGAAACATCGTTGTAGATTCGCAAAGACTTCACCGCCGGATCTTATTAAAATTCAATGATAATACCTGAATATACAGGATTCGCCTTCAAAAAACATTTGTTTACTCAAAGTCCTTGACATTTGGAAGCTTACCTAATAAATCACGGCTCGGAGCCGTGTATGAGTGAAGATAATCTACTGAGACATTTAGAAGATTTAACACATCGCTTGGGTGTGGAGTTACGGTATGAGAATTTAGCACTAAGTCGTTTTCGTACCGAAGGTGGCTACTGCGTCTTGGCCGGTAAACCGCTCATACTAATTAATAGGAATGACTCTAGGCAGAAGAAAATAAAGATCCTACTTCGGTCATTGAGCAAAATGGATCTTAACAATATATTCGTGCCGCCGATTGTCCGAAAGAAAATAGAAAATCTACCTAATTAACCGTCTATATGAGAACCACAAACCCCTGTACCGACTATTTCAATAATTGAGAATTAAACATCCTCCTGAATAGCAGCTCCAAACTGATCAACCAAACGATCAGTTCGAAGCTCGTTCTATTTTTGCCTTACCTCTTTGTACGGGTAGTCATGAGAAGCTTGACCACATCCAGATGACCGTTTGATGATGCGCAACTCAAGGGGGAAATTCCCGTTTTGTTCGTCAAACTCGGAGATGCTCCTTTTTCCAAAAGGTATTTGACGACATCCGTTTTTCCCTTGCATGCAGCCTTGAGAAGAGCTGTTTCATCGGTCTTGTCCTGCTGATCTAATTTTGCCTTATTGTTCACAAGCAATTCGCACATTTCAAAGTGCCCATGAAAAGCTGCGCACATCAGCGGTGTTATCTCGGAATTATTTGCGTCGTCAACGCTTGCACCCTTGCTCAACAAAATGTTCGAAATTTCCGACAAGCCCTTGCAAGAGGCTTTCAGCAGAGCCGTTTCCTGGGTCTCGTCCTTAAGGTTAACATCCGCCCCATTTTCAACAAGGAACAGGACAAGGTCTTTGTGATTAAAATAAGCCGAACACATGAGCGGAGTAATGCCGCTTGCATCTCTGGTATTAATGCTGAAACCTTTTTCGAGAAATAGCTTCACGATTTCGAGGTGCCCGTTGCAAGCTGCGTCCACAAAGGCCCTTGCCTCATCCTCACCGGCTGCATCGGCACTGAGGGGGATCTGTGTCAGGAACAATACGGTGACAATTGCCAATATCATTTTTCTTGAGTTCATTTTCAGACCTCCACGAGTTCTTCCAATTCTAAGGCCTTCAGGTTTATATCTTGAAATCGTGTCGGGGTACTCGATTTCACGGCTTCTCTCATTGTATTCAGGTCAAATGGTAATAGCTGTTTTCTTGTTAAAACGCCAAGCATTACCACGTTAGCTGCCTCTGACAATCCCAAAGATTTTGCTTTTTCAGCTGCATCGACTGAAATTACATTTTCGCAATGTTTCGTAAGCTCATCTTTTATCGATGCGAGATCAGGGTATACTGCATTTCCTATTCTCACCGATAAAGGTTGATAACGGGCGGTGTTGTAGATGATTGCTCCGGTCCGCTTTACGAATGAAAGAGATCTTAGGGCTTCAAGAGCTTCCAAGGCAATCAAAATGTCTGCATTTCCGTGTATGATTAACGGACTCCCCTTAAGAGCTTTGCCGATTCGCAGCGTTGATGTTACTACACCTCCCCGCTGAGCCAATCCGTGAGTTTCGGAACCGATGGTATCCAATCCTGAGATTTCAGCCGCCCTGCTTAGAATTCGCGAGACCGATCCAATTCCGAAACCTCCAACTCCGCTGATCAATATGTTGCAGCCTTCAGCCATTACACTCTCCTGAAACTTTCAAGCCTTTTCATAGGTTTGATCTTCATTGGGCAGGTTTGAACGCATGACGCACATCCGATACATAGATCGGTGTTGATTACTACGGTTTCATCAGCCGATTCTATTGCAGGACAAGCAAAATTTTTGAGACAATTCTTAATTGTCCTGCAGACATCCGGATCAATATAGAGTGGATTGGCGAGCGTGCCGGCCTTACGCTCCATCCGGGATCGTCTCAAAGCGCAGGGTTCCTCCTGTATGACCACGGCAACTCCACCATCCGGATCCTGAGTAAATTGAAAAGCGCGTTTTAATGATTCTTCCAAAGCTCCACAATCATATGCAGGAACTCGTTCAAGAAAGCGGACGCCGAAGGACCTCAATACTTCATCCATGGATATTTTAGGCGCATTTCCGCCTGCTCCGAAACCGCTGTTTGGATTCGGTTGATGTCCGGTCATCGCTGTAATTCCGTTGTCCATTATCATAATTACTTGCCGATGCTTGTTATAGACTGCATTCACGATTCCCGGCATAGCTGCATGGAAAAAAGTGGAATCCCCAACGAAGCTCAAAACAGGTTCATCGGGAAAAGCTTTAGACATCGCGCTTGCGGCAGGTACGCCTGAACCCATACAGTACAAGAGATTACCCAAACCGTACGGGGGCAGAAATCCCAGTGAATAGCAACCTATATCGGCCATGGAAAAGGCTTCTTTTCCCTTGCCTACAACTTTTTTCACGGCATAAAAAGACGTTCTGTGTCCGCAGCCGGGGCAAAGCTGAGGTGATCTTACCGGGACGGCAATTGAAGACTCTGAGAAATTGAGCTTTGCGGAAAACCCCAATACTTCTGATAAAATTTCAACAACTCTTGTGGGTGTGTACTCCCCAATCCACAGATCAAGTGATTCCGGTAAATTGCTCTTGCCTCTGACTTTGACGGGGAGGTTCGAATCCAGGCAAATAAGTTTAATCTCATTCTCAATTATAGGATCCAGTTCTTCAATTACGATTACTTCCTGAATTCCCGTAAGGAATTCACGAATGAGCTTTCCGGGTAGCGGATAAGTGAATCCGAGCTTGAGAATTCGAGCGTCCACGTTGAGATATTCGAGAGCGCTTTCAGTAGCCTGAAACGGATGACCGTATGTAATTATGTGGATTTTTGGATCGGATCCGAATTCAACAATTCTGTTTAAAGGGGAATGGTCCGATTCTTCAGAAATTCTGCTCAAATTCTCCAGCGCCTTTTTCTTTAATGGAGGAAATGTCGCCGGTAGGGGCACGTATCCACCGTCTTTCTTCATTAGTTCGTTGTCCCATCTAGGGGAGCTTGCGGTTCCTTGAATGGGGCCGAACGTTACGCTGCCGGATTGATGACATGTTCGCGTGGTGGTGCGTATGAAGATAGGCATGGAATACTTTTGAGAAAGTCTGAGTGCCTCAATGAAAAAATCTTTGGCTTCTTGGGCGGTCGCGGGTTCTAGAAAAGGAATATACGAGATCCGGGCGTAATAACGATTGTCCTGCTCGTTTTGAGAGCTTAAGTGTCCCGGATCATCACCGAGAATGACGACGAGACCCCCGGGCATAGTCATATAGGCTAATTGAACTGCTGTGTCGGCCGCGACATTGAGACCCACTGATTTCATCCAACACACTGAGGGTTTGCCGACAATCGCCGAAGTGGCCGCTATCTCAAGAGCTACTTTTTCATTCGTTGAAATTTCAAAATAAATGCCCGCGTCCTCTGAAATCGACAACAAAGCATTAGCCATCTCGGCGGTGGGGCTGCCCGGATAACAAGCAGCAACCTCAATTCCACTTTCGATCATGGCTCGGACGAAAGCGTAATTTCCCAAAAGGTTGGCTCGTTTTTCCTCTCTGCTCAGTAGAATGTCAAATTCGGCCATTTCGACTCCGCTTCTTTTAATCATTGCTAAAGCTTAAAGATTCAATCAGATCATCTTTGAATTCATAAAAACATACCACGAAAAATGAATGCGAGTGATGCCACTAGAACAAAAGATGTGGTGTGTTCCTCGTCGAGGCAACATGCTGTAAATATCCAACGGGAAGATAAATAATAAATGATTTCATAGGGATTGACATTCAACAAGCAATGCTTAACTGACTATCGGCACAGGCGAACGAACCCCGATGCAAGATAATTGCGAAGAATACCCTGTGCTTATTTGGTCCTCTAGAATCATCACCAAGGAGGGATAAGAATGGCACTTCTAAGATTTGGGGCCGATCCCTGGAGAGAGTTTAATCGACAATTAAGGGATATGAACGAACTCGTAAGTGCTTTTTCGAGTTCTCGGCGGGGGGCTGCTGACCCGTTATGGAGCGGAGCCAGGCTGTTCCCGCTGCTGAACGTGAGACAAATTGAAAACGCGTATGTTGTTACGGCTGAAATTCCCGGTATTAAAACCGAAGATCTCGAAATCAAAATTGACGGCGATACACTGACTCTGAAGGGTGAACGACGTCCGTATGAAACCGGCGAAGGCGCAAGTTATCATAGACGTGAAAGGGCTACGGGCACCTTTCAAAGGAGTCTGACGCTTCCCGCAAAAATCGATTCTGAAGCAGTGACCGCAAATTACAAAGACGGTGTGTTGACGATCACATTGCAGAAAGAAAAAGCTGCCGTTCCGAAACAAATTACGGTTACGACGGAATAATTGAACGGGGAGGACACCATGACCGACAAAGAATTGCAAGCCACCGATAAGCAAGCCGTTGATACGGGTAGCGGAGAGTTGACGAGAGAGGGAGTTTATTTTTCACCTGCCGTGGACATCTATGACACGGAAAAAGAACTTGTTCTGTTGGCTGACATGCCGGGTGTAAACACCGAACAAGTTGAAGTAGATCTTCGGGACGACACTCTTACCATACTGGGCAGACTTGTTGGTAATTCCGGTGAAGGGCAGCCACTCCTGACGGAATACGAAGTTGGTAATTACTTCAGAACGTTCAAATTGACTCAGGTCGTTGATCGTTCAAAAATATCGGCATCACTTTCGGATGGCGTATTGAAACTTGTTCTGCCGAAGGTTGAAAAAGCCGTACCGAGAAAGATACCAATCACAAGCGGATAAAATTCCAGAATTTATGAGGGGGCATTTGCCCCCTCAAGTCTGTAGCTTCCTCTAACCGCATCCTCCCATGCCGTTCCGGCTTGACAGGTATAGACAACAATCATCATATTACTATGTAGAAAGTGAGGCCGTGATGGCTGTGAGGTCTATAGTAGTAGTTCCCCATTCTGTTTTGACCAACAAAGCATCTGAAATCGGGAACATTGATGAAAAAATCGTAAAACTCGCCGGTGACATGTCCGAGACAATGTACAAGGCTCCCGGAATAGGGTTAGCGGCAAATCAGGTGGGGGAACCTCTTAGACTCATTGTGGTTGATGTGGTTTATGCCTATGCGGATCCGGCAAATAAGAAAAAGCAACCCATTGTCCTGATCAATCCCGTGATTACTCACTATGAAGGAGAATCCCTGCGGGAGGAAGGCTGCCTGAGCGTCCCCGAACTGAGCGTTGAAGTGAAGCGTTTTGAACGCATTCAGGTCACTGCCGTTGATCTGAACGGAAACCCCTTGGTGATCGAAGCTGATGACCTTCTGGCCAGGGCACTCCAGCACGAGATTGATCACCTGAACGGAAACACCATTCTTCAGCACGCTTCGGCTCTCAAAAGAAGTCTTTACACGCGACGCATGAAAAAAAGAGCGAGGCATTAATTGAGACTCAATGTGATTTTCATGGGTTCGCCTGAATTCGCAGTGCCCACTCTATTGGCCCTTCATAGGGAATTTCGCTTATTGGCCGTTGTTACCCAGGAAGACAAGCCGAAAGGTCGAGGTCGAAAACCGTCGTCTACATCGGTAAAAACCACCGCCCAGGAACTTAACGTTAAGGTCTTGCAACCGAAAAGCCTGCGCGATTCAACTTTCCAGGAAATAGTCAGGGGGCTTGAGCCTGATGTGGTAGTTGTGGCTGCGTACGGCAAGTTTCTCCCGAGCGAATTTCTCGCAATTCCTAAATTGGGTTGCGTTAACTTACACGCTTCGCTTCTTCCAAAATACAGGGGCGCTTCGCCGATTCAAGCTGCGATTCTGTCCGGTGACAAAGAGACGGGCGTAACTACCATCATCATGGATGAGGGTATGGATTCCGGACCTATTCTTCTGAATGAAACGATTCCCATTTCTGACACGGATACAACGGGATCACTGCATGATAGAATGGCGGAACCAGGTGCTCAATTGGTGGTCAAAACCTTACATTCATTGTCGGAAAATACAATCACACCAGTGCCGCAGGATCCGGAAAAGGCTACTTATACAGAGTTAATCCGCAAGGAATCCGGGTTCATTGATTGGAAACGTGGAGCCGATTACCTGGAGAGATTAGTTCGCGCCATGAATCCATGGCCCATGGCATTCTTTTTTGTAAATGGAGAAGAGGTAAAGCTCTTGTCTGCAAACTCATTGCCGGGTAATGGGAACATCGGTGAAATCATTACACTTGATAAGGAATCAATTTCGGTTGGGACAGGCAAAGGACTGCTCGTGCTTCGGGATGTGAAACCATCCGGCAAGCGAATGATGAATGCTGCGGAATTTGCGAGAGGGCGACGTCTGGAAATTGGCACAAAGCTGTCCGAATGATATTTACTCGTAATGAAAGTTTTGAGAATGAGGGCCGTATGACGAGCCCGGACTTATAAACCAGGAGACAAGAAAATGAATCAAGTCAAGACAGTCATTCTGTTGACCGCTTTGGCTGCTCTTTTGGTAGTAATCGGTGGGGCAATCGGCGGCAAAAATGGTGCCACCATTGCGTTGGTGATTGCGCTTGTGATGAATTTCGGAAGTTATTGGTTCAGTGATAAAATTGTGCTTAGCATGTATCGGGCTCGGGAAATCACGGAGCAAGACGAACCGGATCTGTTCCACATGGTTCAACAGCTCGTGCATCGAGCCGGAATACCGATGCCAAGATTATATATAATTCCTGAAGAAGCTCCGAATGCTTTTGCTACCGGTCGTAATCCTGAAAACGCGGCTGTTGCCGTAACCGAAGGACTTCTCCGACTGCTTTCTTATGAAGAATTGGCAGGCGTTATAGGGCATGAACTCGGTCATATAAAAAATAGAGACATACTGATTCAAACAATCGCAGCAACCATCGGGGCTGCGATCACGTATATAGCGCAGTTTGGTTTTCTTTTCGGCGGCCGTTCGGACGATGAAGACGGGAGAAGCTCGATTGTAGGATCTTTATTGATGGTAATTTTAGCTCCCATAGCCGCTATGCTGATCCAAATGGCAATATCGCGTTCACGAGAGTATCTTGCGGATCAATCAGGTGCGGAAATATGCGGGCGTCCGGCGTGGCTTTCTTCTGCTTTGGATAAACTCCAGAGGGGATCCGAAGCAATACCGATGCAAGCCGGTGGACCATCTACGGAGAACATGTTCATAGTCAGACCGAATTTCGGGATCACCATGGCTAACCTGTTTTCAACTCACCCCCCAATCGAGGAAAGAATCCGAAGACTTGAGGAGCTTGAACACGATAATCGATAGTCATTGCGAAAATTTTTTACACTGGGGAAAGGAGCTTAGAGCCTTTCCCTCTATTTTTCATAAAAAATTGAGGTCCTTCCATCATAAAATCAAGAAAACACGGTTCAGAATCTTCAGCTCGATTAGCATCTCTTCGAGTGCTCAGTTTAGTGGAGAAGGGCGAATTCGCGGAAGCGGCTCTTAACGATGTAATTAATACTTCAGGCATGATGCGTCAGGACAACGCTCTTGCCACCGAAATTGTATACGGCGTCCTCCGCTGGAGAGACAGGCTGGACTCGATTATTTCGGGGCTCGTACATTCAAGAAAACAAAAAATTCAATCAGAAGTTCGCAACATCCTACGCATAGCATTGTATCAGGCGAAATTCCTCACGAAAATTCCTCATTTTTCAATAGTCGATGAAGCAGTCAAGATGACAAAAATTCGAGTCGGAACTCCACAGTCCGGCTTTGTAAACGCTCTGTTGAGGTCGGCTTTGAGCAAAATGGAGCAGGTGGACACCTATCCCAGAAACGATCCTGATGCACTGGCTCAATACTACTCGCATCCCAAATGGCTTGTAAATGAATGGATTGCGGAATTCGGCATTGATTCAACGCAGGATATTTTGGAATTCAATAATTCTCGTCCAAGATTAGAGTTTAGAGTCAATACTCTCAAAACCTCGAACGAGAATTTGATTTCAGTTTTTGAGAAACATGAGATAGCCATCGAATACGGGAGTCTTCCCGGCAGCTTTTTTCTCACGAGGAGTGAAGGCAAAACAATGGATTTGCCGGGATACAAGGAGGGTTTGTTTACCGTTCAGGGTTTTGCCTCTCAGGTAATTCCTCTATTACTTAAGATTAGGAAGGATTCGAGAGTTCTCGATGCCTGCGCAGCTCCAGGAAACAAAACTGCTCAAATTTGTGCACTTACAAACAACCAGGCCGAAGTTATCGCAATGGATATAGACAAGGAACGCGTTTCAGACATGAAGTTTAATTTACAGCGTCTAAACGCGAGGGCAAGAGCAATCATTGGGGATGCGGGTGCGAAAGATGTTCTCAACAAGAAGTTTGATCGAATCCTTGTGGACGCTCCTTGTTCCGGTTTGGGGACTTTGCGACATAATCCCGAAAAAAAGTACAGAATCAAACGTGAAGATGTTAAATCGCTTGCAGTTAAGCAGCGAAAGATTCTCGAGGCATGTGCCGACAGATTGGAATCCCAGGGAGTTCTGTTGTATTCCGTGTGCACCGTCACTAAAGATGAAACGTATAGCCTCATCAATTCGTTTCTTGCAGATAATCCTGCTTTTTATCTTGAACCATTCACCCACGATGAGGTCTTCGTTCCTTCGTTCATTACACCTCACGGATTCTTTTGCAGTTTCCCGGATGTGAGCTCCGGTCTTGACGGATTTTTTGCGGCCCGATTGAAAAAAAACTGACCTGAGTAGCGTTATCACGCGCTCCAGAAGCAACCGTTGCCACAGTTCTTACCCACAGACCCTCCCAGGTGCGAAATAAATTCACATGTCCGGTAAAGTCGAAATGAAATCTGGGAATAATTTGAGCGCGACCCGGTTCCTATTGATGGCATGTCTCTAATTTAATCTGGGATTGCAAGTAGTTAAATCTTCGGCACGCGACTTGCTTCTATTAAATCGAACAACGACTCCTAACCATACCCTCTTAGCAATCCTCCAAAGTTTAGGATTGCTTTTTTTTTGCCCAAAATTCGTTGCCTGCGCACAGGCCATCGAGGGCATGAAGTCAGTGCGAAAAAGTTTCACACACGTAAAATAAGATCTTTTGAGAAGTGTACCAAATTCAGCTAGTTATAGAGCTGGTACGCAATGTGCTTAGAATATAGACGTAACAACGACTCCTAACCATACCCTCTTGGCAATCCTCCAGTTAAGGATTGCTTTTTTTTTGGTCAATTGTTTGAAATCTACGAAGCGTATGAGACGGGAAAGTCAGGGGCGGTTTGGATGGGATCTTTTTCTCATTACGTCCATATGTTCGGCAGCGTTGTAAGAACTACGGACCAAAGGTCCTGAAAACACATGTGGAATCCCTCGCGATCGAGCCATTTCCGATAATTCCGTGAATTGGTCGGGATGCACGTATTCGACAACCGGTGCGTTTTTCTTAGACGGCCGAAGGTATTGGCCGATTGTCACCACGTCGATCTGCGATTCGGCTAAATCACAAAATACTTCAGCCAGTTCATCTCGGTTTTCCCCGACACCCACCATAATGCCCGATTTTGCAGTAAGTCCTGCTTCCGCAGCCATTCTTAATACCGACAATGATCGTTGATAAGACGCTCCCGGCCTAAAAACGGGATACAGTCGAGGCACCGTTTCTAAATTGTGATTGAACACATCAGGTTCCGCGTTGATCACCTTATGAATAGATGATGGTATTCCTTGGAAATCCGGTACGAGAACCTCGACGGTTACATTCGGGCACCTGTAACGCACGGCCCGAATGGTTTCCACGAAAGCCTGCGCTCCACCGTCTTCCAAATCATCGCGGGTCACCGATGTTATAACCGCGTGACGAATTCCCAACTGTGATATAGATGACGCAACTCTTTCGGGCTCTCGCTCATCGGGTTGGGTAGGTATTCCCGAAAAAACTGCGCAGAACCGACAATTCCTTGTGCAAATTTTTCCCAGTATCATAAAAACGGCAGTGGACTTCCGCGCACATTCCGATTGATTAGGGCAAGCAGCTTCCCTACATACAGTGTGGAGCCCGACTCCGTAACTGTATGCTCTTATTCTGTGCAGATCTCGGGCACGGATCAATTTCGTTTTAAGCCAGGGGGGAAGGCGGACATCGGAGGGCATCTGAGTAATACTCAATTCAACAATTGACTAAAGATTATGTAGCCGTAAAAATTAAGACCGTCTCCGGTAAGGTATCAAGGGGGGGGAGTCATGATACAATGGAAGACGGCCTATTCATGGCTAAAATAGCTTGCGTCATAAAAAAAGTCAACCCTTGTGGTACCAAAAACCACAAGGGTGAACTTCTGACTCCCGAAATCTCGATACCAACCTTGTTGCTAACAGAATAGACCAGCGAACTCCAATGTCAACGGGTAAAATTTGGGTCTAAAATAGGTATTGAAAATACCCTAAAAAGCTGTCTGTTCCCATTAATACTACGTTCAAAAAACCGGACTTTTTTCTTACTTTGATATAGCGCGGAAAGAAATGCTATAGTCTTGGCGCGCCCTGGAGGGCAAAATCGTGTCGAAAGAGAGTTACCATGTCCAGAGTTTATAAAATTGCAGTCTTGCCGGGAGACGGTACCGGACCTGAAGTAATAGCCGAGGGTAAGAAAGTACTACAAACAGCAGCAGATTTGGACGGTTACAAGATTGATTGGGTTAGCTATGATTTGGGCGGAGAGCGATACCTTCGCACCGGTGAAATCCTTCCCGCATCGGTCATCATGGAACTGGGACAAGTCGATGCCATTTATTTAGGGGCAATAGGTCATCCGGAAGTGCCCCCCGGGATTCTGGAGAAAGGTATTCTCCTTACACTCAGATTCGAATTGGATCAGTACGTGAACCTCCGCCCGGTAAAACTTTATCCGAATGTGGAGACGCCCCTCAAGGATAAGAGGCCGGAACATATAGATTTTGCAGTTTGTAGAGAAAATACTGAAGGACTTTACGTAGGTGCAGGTGGTGTTCTGAAGAAAAACACTCCAGACGAGGTCGCTATTCAGGAGTCGATTAACACTAGAAAGGGTGTTGAGAGACTATTAAGATATGCTTTTGATCTGGCCCGGACGCGGGATAAAGAAAAGAAAGTAACTCTGTGCGGAAAGACGAACGTACTCACCTTTGCCTGGGATTTATGGATGCGCACTTTCCAGGATGTTGCAAAAGATTACCCCGACGTAAAAACCGACTATGCCCATGTAGACGCGATCTGCATGTGGATGATTAAAAATCCCGAATGGTTCGACGTGATCGCAACCGACAATATGTTCGGCGACATTATTACCGATCTCGGAGCTATGATTCAGGGTGGCATGGGAATAGCCGCGGGAGGTAACATTAATCCTTACGGCGTCTCAATGTTTGAACCGATAGGCGGTTCCGCACCGAAGTACACAGGTAAGAACGTGATTAATCCCTTAGCCTGCATACTGGCTGGAGCTCTTATGATGGAAACTCTGGGAGAACGAAACTCGGCGAAACGCATCGAAGACTCGGCAGTACGAGTTATATCGAAATTAAAAAGCCTCGATGCGGGAAGAATGGGGTATTCCACAAGTGAGATCGGTGATCTCACTGCATCGGACCTGTAAAAGCATGAAACGAATTTCACCATCAAGACTGCCGGTAAGCTGTGATGTTTAGGGATGGTACGTGGCACCGCGGGATTCGGACCTAGTCAAACACAAAATCTTGAGTCTTGACATAGCGGCTACAATTTGAAAGTATAACTGGATTATGCCGAAGTGGCGGAACTGGTAGACGCGCCAGGTTCAGGGTCTGGTGGGCGTACGCCTGTAGGAGTTCGAGTCTCCTCTTCGGCACCACATTTAAAAAAGAGGACTTGGCGTTCCAAGTCCTCTTTTAACTTCAAAACCTCTTCAATCCTGCTGTCCCCTCAGCCGGCTCACCTATTCGATGCATGCATTCTAAAATCACGAACCGCATTCACAAGGTCCGGATTCTCAAGATACCAATTAACGAAACTCGCCAGGCCCCGGCGAAAATCGGTTTTCGGCGAAAAATTCAATTTGGATTGTGCACGAGAAATATCTGCGAAAGTCGAGACCACATCTCCGGGTTGCGGAGGTACCATCTCCATGACAGCCTTCTTCTTGGCCAAGTCTTCCAGAATGTGTATGAACTCCATTAATTCTATTGGTTGATTATTCCCAAGATTAATTATTTCATAGCCGTCCAGGTCTCTTACTTCGAGAGCAGCGATTACTCCTCGGACTATTTCGTCTATATAGGTAAAGTCACGCTTGTTCTTTCCGTAGTTGAATACTTTTATTGGTTGATCGTTTAGAATGGATTCGAAAAAGGTCCAATAAGCCATGTCCGGCCTCCCCCATGGCCCATATACCGTGAAGAAACGCAGCGCAATTGTTTGCAGGTCCCAAAGATGATGGTACGTGTATGCGATGAGTTCATTTGCTCTTTTGGTTGCAGCATACAAGCTTATCGGTTTATTCACCGGATCGTCTTCGGAATACGGCATCTTAGTATTTCCGCCGTAAACGCTCGAACTTGAAGCATACACAAATCTCTCAACAGGCAATAATCGAGACTGTTCTATTAAATTGACAAAACCTCCCAGATTGGAATCCTGATACGCATACGGATTTTTGAGAGAATACCTCACTCCCGCTTGCGCGGCTAAATGGCAAATCTTTTCAGGCCGGTACTGCTCAAAGTATTCTCGTATCGCTGCACGATCGGAGAGGTCCTTTTCGACAGGAACGAACTTCGGAAAGTTTGACAGGATTGCGTGTCTCGCCTTCTTGAGAACCGGAGAATAATACGTATTGAGATTATCCCAGCCGATTACCTGATTTCCCGATTCGAGGAGTGCTTTTGAAACATGAAAGCCAATGAACCCGGCACTACCGGTCACCAGAACAGTGTACATGCATAACCTCTAATTTTATAACGAAGCTTTATCTATCTATAATTCATAGCCGCCTGACGAAACTCCTACTTTCCATAGCCGTTTGGACACATGTTGTACCAGTCGAGAACCTCTCCCACTATTGAGCTGATACCGGATCTTTTGGGGGTCCATTCCAGCATCTTGGCTGCAGCTGATGCATCGGCTACGAGTTCCGGCGGGTCCCCTGGTCTTCGTGGACCAACTTTATACTTGATCTTCTCATTTAATCTTTCTTCAACAGCTTGGATAATTTCCAGATTGGAAATACCTTTTCCGGTCCCGAGGTTCAGTCGAATTGCTGATTCGTTATCCAGCTTGTTCAGAGCTTTTATATGGGCGTCGGCAAGATCCATGACATGAATGTAGTCGCGGATGCAGGTGCCGTCCGGAGTAGGATAATCGTTCCCAAATATTACTAGTTCGGGATTCAGGCCCAAACCATACCGCACAACATTAGGAATCAAGTGGGTTTCCGGCTCATGATCTTCACCCAAACCCCTTTGAGGCTCGCATCCCGCCGCATTGAAATAACGCAGAGCGGCAAAGCTGATACTGTATGCGGTGCTGTAATCTTCAAGCATCCACTCTATAGCAAGTTTTGAACGTCCATAGGGGCTGATCGGATTTTTGGGATGTTCTTCTCTTAACGGGAGCGTCACAGGGGTTCCATAAACGGCACATGTTGACGAAAACACCACTTTAGAATGACCCGTCAGCCGCATTGCTTCAAGCATATTAAATCCGGCCATTACGTTATTTCTGTAATACAGCGCCGGATTCGAGACGGATTCTCCCACTAAACAACTCGCTGCAAAATGAAAGATACCGCCGAACTGATTTGCGGATAGGACATCGTAGATACAGTCGAAGCTTGTAAGGTCCCCTTTGATGAAGGACGACTCCTTCATAGATTCAAGATGTCCGGTAGACAAGTTATCGAGAACGGTAACATCATAGCCCATATCCTGTGCAAAACAGATGAAATGAGACCCGACGTAGCCTGCACCGCCGATTACCAGCAGCTTTGTGTTGTCCATTATTGTCCGCTCCGAACAAATTCGTATCAGGATAATAGTTTCTTAACATCAATTCGCGACTGTGTCACTGAGGCTTACGAATATCAATCAATTGTTTGAATCATTTAATCCCGGAATTTGAGGCAGAAAGATATCAAGCGAGGTTAGCATGCATGTAGCAAGTAGCTGCGCGAATGTTGTTCAACAACAAACTACTTTTCTATTTTCCTGTATCGGTTTAGGATTGAGATGAATTATGCGATTGCAGTACGAGAGTACCGGAACGAATTGGCAAGGAGGTATGATCATGAGGTTTGATATTGCTGATGTGGCTGCTCGAGAAATTCTCGATTCGAGGGGAAATCCGACCATCGAGGTGGATGTAATACTTGAAACCAACGCTATCGGGCGAGCCGCAGTCCCGTCCGGTGCTTCTACGGGAGAAAATGAAGCGGTAGAACTTCGGGATGGCGATCCGGAGAGGTATATGGGGAAGGGCGTTCTCAATGCAGTAGAAAACGTTCTGAATGAAATTCGCCCGGCAATACTCGGAATAGATGCGTTTGATCAGGAAAATCTTGATAACAGACTGATCGAACTGGATGGAACTGAAAATAAGAGCAAATTAGGCGCAAATGCAATTCTCGGAGTTAGTTTGGCGGCGGCAAAGGCTTGCGCGTACGAATTGGGGATACCTCTGTACCGTTACATAGGTGGAGTAGGAGCAAAACGCTTGCCGGTTCCCATGATGAATATTTTGAACGGCGGAGCACACGCCGATAATAATGTGGACATTCAGGAATTTATGATTATGCCCCTTGGTGCGGAATCATTCCGCGAAGGATTGAGGATGGGGGCTGAAGTTTTTCACACGCTCAAGAAAGTGCTCAAAGACAGAAAACTGAACACCGCAGTAGGTGATGAAGGCGGATTCGCTCCTAATCTCAAATCGAACGAAGAAGCCTTACAAGTCATCATGGAAGCGATAGAACGAGCCGGATACCATCCCGACGAAGACATATGTTTGGCTTTAGATGCAGCCGCGAGCTCTTTTTTCAAAGATGGATTGTATGATCTTGCCGGAGAAGGAACTAAGAAGAATGCTGCTGAGATGGTTGAATTTTATGCCGACCTCGTCACCCGCTATCCCATAGTATCCATAGAAGACGGCATGGACGAGAATGACTGGGATGGATGGAAACTCTTAACGGAAAAACTCGCATCGGATATCCAAATAGTTGGTGACGACCTTTTTGTGACCAACATTGACCTGCTAAGGCGCGGCATTGATGAGGGAATCGCAAACTCTATTTTGATAAAACTAAACCAGATCGGAACCCTCTCTGAAACGATTGCCGCCGTCAATCTTGCAAATAGCGTTTGTTACACGTCTATAGTTTCCCACAGGAGCGGTGAAACCGAGGACACTACAATTTCAGATTTAGTGGTAGGTCTTGGGACCGGTCAGATCAAAACCGGCTCCTTGTGTAGAACAGATAGAGTGGCCAAATATAATCAACTGCTGAGAATTGAGGAAGAATTAGGCCCGAATGCCATTTACGGCGTTCCTGAACTCTAAACCATCACATCCAAAAATTAGGACCTTGGAGACGATTGCGTTGACAAGGTCCTAAAAGCTGTTCAAAAACTCAATTGCTCGTCGTTCGGAATAGTAAGTTCCTCCATTGTTAAAAGAAACAAAGCCCACGTGTCCACCGTTTTTAGGGGTTTCGAGGTGGAAAAATGTGCTGTTTTCAGCGGTGGCGAACGGGTAACACTCTTTGGCTAAGAAAGGATCATCTAAAGAATTGACCAGCAGTGTCGGTAGTCTAATCTCGTTCAACTTCCTCGCTGAAGAACTCTTTTGATAATAATCACGGGCATCAGCGAATCCGTGTAATGGTGCCGTGTAGCGATTGTCAAAATCCTCCAAAGTTTTTAGAGCATCGTAATCTTTATCATCCAGGGTTCCAGGCAGCGACACCATCTTTTGTTGAATCTTTTTACGTAACAAACGCAAGAAGCGTTTAAGGTAAAGCCTGTTTCCGGGTCCCGAAATCTTTTCGGAACAAGACAAAAGATCACATGGGACCGAAAATACTACTGCTTTGGATGCCAGGTTCAGCGCTTCAGAGTTCAACTCTCCCAGCATCTTCAGAATCAAATTTCCGCCCAAACTGAAACCTATGATCGCAAGTTTTTCCGGCTCCCAGTTGACGGCCCTACAAATGGTTATCAAATCATCGATGTCGCCACTGTGATACATGCGAGCCTTTTTATTCGGTTCTCCGCTGCATCCTCGCAAATTGACGGATACGGCATTCCAGCCGCCTAAGTTCACCGCTTTGGCCATACCCAGCATGTAAGACCTTGTGGAATTGCCTTCCAATCCGTGGACAATTATTGCAGTCCGGTCGGATCCGATCATTGATTCGTCCAAATCAATGAAGTCACAATCAGGCGTAGTTATTCGCCTCCTTCTGTATTCTATTCCTTTCACGGATCGAAAAATTGATGGATAAACTGTCTGAAGGTGAGGATTGGAGAAAAACCTGGGCGGCACGTAAGAAGAATTGATTAAAGGCACTGCTCCTACTCCACTAATAATTCCAACGGAACATCATTGAGCAGAGAATAACTCAACTGCTGCGCTTTTTGTATTTCGAAACAATGACTCCGCAAATCGGGCATTCTTCGTATGCCTGATTTTGTGGACGGCCACAGGCAGGACATTTCCAAGTCCATGAGGCAGAGCGTTCCTCGAACTCTTTCCTTGCCTTGTAACGGGCTATATTGGTGCCGCAATCGGGACATTCATCCAATTCCATAGTCTGTGGAGCCCCGCAAGCAACGCAGTTGCTCGGAATAGGATCTTGCCCTGATTGCCGATGAGTATTGTCCATTCCAAGTTTTCTGATAATATCCAACAAATCGACGGTTTGTTCCGATTCCTCCCGCTCATCCAAAGCTGATGTTGAAAGAATTCCTTCCGATACAAGCTTATCGTATATGGTTTCTAAGGCTACTGCGGATAATCCGTACTTCTGCATCATTGCTGTATCGCTGGTTCCCCGAAGAATATCTTCAACAAATTCATCCGTGACCATGCTCATCCTGCCGGGCTGGTTTTTCATAGTTGACGAATCCATAGCGGCGGATTCGCCAAAAAAAGTCATTGTGGCGTCAAGTAGTTCAAAACGGTTGTCCAATTCGGATTGTTCAATCGCTCCCACTTTGACAAGCTTTGTGAATAGGCTCCTTAGGCCCTTGGTGGACAAATTGTATTTCGCCATCAACCGAGCGTCAGAGACACCTGCTCTAATCAATTCAAGGGCTTCTTTTGCATCTATAACCTGTTTTGGCATGACATGTTCCGTTTAGCAGTCAAACCTGCACCTTGGTTGGGACGTGAATTCGATAACTTTTCTATCCTACACATGCCCCCTCCTCGAATTCCCAATTAGCCGATTTTAGTAATAATTGCCTTGTGGAAGCCTGATTGGCGCAATTCCTGCCAATTCACATCAAGGGCGAACTTTGATTGTAGCACTCCGTCCTAACCGTAACAATATGCCTCGGGAGGCTTCGCTATTGCTGTAATTATTTCATTGGACTTCTTTGTTCAGCTTTATGCATTCGAGTAAATTGGAATAATCGTCTGTCCAGATGGTTTTCCTTCGAGAACTGATCAATTTTCGCCAATCTCGAGTTGCGAGATTCTTAATTTCAGTTTCATTTCTCCCGATGATTGCCCAGATAGAATTTGATGCCCCGTGGGTAATGGATTCAGCCGAAGTTACTTTGTTCACGCGAATGTAACCGGCAAGACCGATGTGAGAGACGATTGAAGCGAGAACGTGTTCTAATTCGAGATAGCGGTTCGAAAGGTGAACCAATATGAAACCGTCGGGACTCAGTTTCGAGAGATAGAGCTGGAAAGCTTCCTTCGTAATGAGGTGAACGGGAATCGAATCTGAGCTGAAAACGTCGACAACAATTAAATCGTATTCTCCTGGGTTTTTGTTGCGTAATGAGAGCCGCGCGTCACCGGGAATAATGTTGATTTCTCCGGCCGAATCGGCAATGTACGTAAAATATTTCCGATCACGTGCGATTTTGATAATGCTTGGATCTATTTCAAAGAAGTCCCAATAATCATTATTTTTTCCGTAAGCTGCCAGGGTACCCGAACCCAAGCCTAATACTGCAACCCTCATTGCTTGCCGATTCGCGAAAAGGTCAAAAACGTCTTTCACCGGACCGCCGTGCCAGTAATATGAAACAGGCTCTTTACGTATATCATCAGTAAACTGTGCTCCGTGAAGAGTGGTCCCGTGCACCAGTTGATTCCACTGCATTCCCGGATCCGCAACGACTTTGACCGAGCCGAAAAAAGTCCGATCGGAATACAGCACATTCGTGTATTTCGGAGCCGACAAGATCCCCGCAATGATGAGTGCCCCGAGACCAAGTTGAAAGCAAAAGGGTTTACTTTGCAGGGAAAGCAGCAATGTGCCTAGAGCGAGACCCGCCATTATGCGGTGTTGATCGTTCAGCGACCCCATCCAGTATTCCGCAAGAGGAACCGACCCAAGCACTATTATTCCAACGCAGACCGCCAAGGCTAGATTGTGAGAGACCCTTTCAGATGAAATACTAGGATGAAGCAAACCTATGAGAGCCAATGAAACGGGGAATTCCAGAATATCCAAAAACATTAATGGTGCTACAATGGCCCCGAAAAAACTTCCCATAAATCCACCCAACGCAAGATACAGATAGAAGGCAGTAAGGAACTTCGGTTTAGGACGTAAACGGTACAGTTCACCATGGCACATCATCGAAGCGGTAAACAGGCCTAATATTATAAGAGGAAAAAGGACTAAGAGACTTTTGTTGTGAGTAAAGAAGGTTGCAATTACAACCGAAAGCAGAATCAAAGGCGTCCAACGTATGACATATCTATGGGGAATGATTTGCCTTCTTGAGAAAACTAAAATGAATGAAAGCAGGTAAACCGATAAGGGCACAATCCAAAACAGGGGAACTGCCGCTATATCCGTGGTTATATAAGTTGTGGTTGATTGTAATAAAGCGGATGGTGCCGCTGCAAGAGCAATCCAGTGCAATTTGGACAGTGTCGAAGGAGAATTCAGAATGCCGTCGCCTTCAATCGGCATGTCCCTCGAGTAGAATGGATCGGGTTTGCATTTGAATGCGACAAGGCCCAATGCAATGATGAAAAAAACAAATCCAAAAGACCAGACAACAGATTGAACGGAAAGTCGGAGGTGCGGTTCCAAAGCAAGAGGGTATGCAAGTATCGCGATAATGGAACCGGCGTTTCCAGCCGAGTACAGAAAATAAGGATCCTCGGAATCCCTCTGATTACTGATTGAATACCACTTCTGGACTAAGGGAGCCGTAGCGGAAAGAAGGATGAAAGGGAGACCGACTACCGTGATCAAAGTTGAAAGTAACCAAAATATGGGAGCAGATCCCTCGAGAGGTGGAACCCACTCAGCGGGTACATTTACCGGTATAAACCAAAGCGATAAAAAGAGTAGAGTGAAATGTAAGTAAATCTGATGTCTCGGTTTTAGAAACTTCGATTGCAAATGGGCATAGAAGTAACCAGTTAACAATGCGGCTTGAAAGAATAAGAGACAGGTATTCCATACGGCAGGAGTGCCGCCGAGCATCGGTAACAGAAGTTTGCCCAACAACGGCTGAATCCAAAAAAGAAGGCAAGCGCTTAGGAAGAGAACGAATCCGGCAAGGATGTTCAAAGTTTTACCATTATAGAACCGGGTGGTATCACCCGGTTCAACTCGTTACTTACTTGTTCGCTAACTGCTGGATTTCAGGTTTGGTCTGAAGCACTGCCACTGATAACGCATCCATGGATTCGGCACCGTATGTTTTAGCCCAATCCGTCCTTAACACGAGCACGGCTTGAACCGCCAATGTGTCTACTGAGCCGCTGAAGAACCACCCACGCTGTAATTCCGGATATATGTTGGATTTGATTTCAGCCAACTTATAAATCTGATTTCCGTGTTGATCCGCCTTCGACAATAGCTTCTTGTCGTCAAACTCGATCAAGCGCAGTTTGCCGGATTTTTCTGCATGTTGCTCAGCCATTTTTAAGATGTCGCTACTCAATCCCCCCACAAACATCATCAGTGCTTTCGGGTTCTTTTCAACTTCTGCCAATGCCTCCGAATAATCAGCATAGCGCACTGGAATTTTTTTGTAGAACTCATTTTGTTCCGCTAATCCCTGCCAGGTCAAAGCAGTGCCGGAACCCTTCGGCCCAATAAAGACCACGTTTTTTCTTGGATCAATGTCTTTGAGCGATTTTATGCCGCTGTTTCTATTTGCGATTAGTTGAGCGTATTCTGCGTAGAGAGTCGTCTGCTCAGTGACGACCTTGTCGCCCGGCTGCATGAATGCGAGGACATCGGATTGGACTATGGCCATGTCGGCTTTGTTTTCGGCCAGCATACGAAGGTTGTCCAGCGATCCCCCTGACGGAATAAGCTGCACATCGATGCTATCGGCTTTGTTCTTAAGCATTTCGCCGTATTTTTGATACCAACCCCCAGGGTTGCCTGTTGCCACTCTCAATACGGGCTTTTCCGGTTTTTTTTGTGCCAAGGCCGTTGCGGATAGGGCGGCTTCAGGTGGAACTCCAGGCGGCAGGTAAGAAGGATCTTTGGGAGTTCCTTCCAAAGCTTTCACTTGTTTATCCATTTGTTCCAGCTTGGCCTTAAGCTCAGCGTTATCTTTTGCCTGCTTATCAGCTTCTTCACGCCATTTCTTGAATCCTGGATCATCTTTGTGGTGGTAAGCCATAGCTGCGACATTTTTGTCGTTCATGTGATCCAGCATCCAAAACAAGAACAGTGTGTTAAAAAGACCAAACCCCGGAGAGGAATTGTACGCAAATCCCGGCGGCTGGTATCCTTGATTCCTGAAAAAACCATCTCGATTCGAATAGTAATTGCCGTAATCAAAATTGGAGTATACTCGCGACCGCTGATAAAGTGGGTTGTTGTCAAGATTTTGGTTAATCTGCGGCTCAGGGTTCTTGAATCGAGCCTGCTCGGATTTGTATTGTTGGAGAGATTCCTGTGCCCGCTGCTTGCGCTGTTGATTTATCGCTTGAGTATCATACGAGGATGCCGCAGGCACTCGGTTTCGATCGATTGCCCCGGCAGATGGCTTCGAATATCCGCCGGAACCGCGTGAACCACCATCCGGAGAAGTCCGCGAATAACCCTGCCCACCCGGAAACAAAAACGGCCGCTGCTGAGATGAAACCCCGGACCCTGAATCAGAATCTCTTAAAGACGGTTTGGAATATCCTGAACCCGAAGGAGAAGCAGATCCGCCTGGACTCGATTCGCTTGGTGGGCGCGATCTAAAATAGTCACTTTGCCCTAATGATGGTTTGGAATATCCAGAACCACCTCCGCCAAGTGCAGGTCGGTCTTGGGCTCCCCCCACCGAGTCCCGAAGAGACGGTTTGGAATAAGTTCCGGTAGATGGCCCTCCTAGACTTGGCCTTGAGTATCCCGAGCTGGAAGGAATTTCTCGAACCGAAGGCTTGGAATAGCCCGAAGAAGACTTGCCTCCGAATAGACCGCCCCCGCTTCGATTCCATGTATCTCGAGTCGGTCCGGACCACGAGGAGCCTCTGCCGGCACTGGCTCCCCCTTTAGATCTGGCCTCGGCACTGATAACACTTAAACCGAAGTCCATTGCGACCATCATAAACGTCAAAAAAATTGCAACAATCGATATGTGCATCTTTCTCATCAAATCGCCTCCAAGACGACCTCATTCATCATAAGCTTTGAGTGTGACAATCATCTATAATCAATGTTTTTAAAAATCTGAATAACGAATCGTGCGGACAACCCGTTGATCAATCCTGTTATAATTGCCGCGATCATCATAAACGGCAAAAGTAAGAAAACCGATTCGTTCCGAACCACAACAAAATAGGCTGCAACCAGTTGACCAAAATTGTGCAACACGGCGCCGATTAGACTAATTCCAACCTCGGAAAACCATCTACCGAAAACATAGAGAGCAAATCCCATCGCCGCAACTGCGGTAATGTTTCCGGATAGAGACAAAACGAATGCCGGAGAACCCAAAGTTCCGGAAATCATGGAACCCAAAAACACTCTACCGAGCGTCACGAATAATGCGCTTCTGAAACCGAAAAGGTACAATACCACTAGAGTTATTATATTCGCGAATCCGAATCTAAACCAGAGGAAGGTGACCGGCAAAAGAGATTCAGCGGTATGTATCACCACGGCCAAAGCCAGCAACAAGGCCAGCCTTGTTAATTGGACGGTTCTGGAATTCAATGGTTCACCGCATCGAAATCAGTTCCTTCCCCCTTGCCGCTTTTAATTACGACCTCGTTGGGTATACAGACGATAAACCCCCCGCCTGCGCCAAACCCTCCCATGTGAATACATGATTTGTTCGGACATGCGGATGAAACAACCTCAGCGAATCCATTCTGGATCCTTACTGTAGTGACTCCCAACTTGCCTTGAATGTCCAAAGTCTTATTTTCGTTTAACGAGTACCGACCATAAGGTTTGTCCTGCACATAAACATCGACATCGCCCGATGAGGACAGAACAGCTTGGGGAACAACAAAAAACAAAACACCGGCTAAAAATGTGAACCCCATCAAGACGACCCAGTCGCCAAGAGTTAGATAGCTGCTGATCTTCATTATCGAAGAATACTAGAGATCAGGATTCGCGGCAAGATTCGCACGATTGGACCAAATTGATTTTACTGATGTGAAGTGCTAATTGTTAAGCTGATCCGACAAGGATTCTTGACCAAACATGTCAAAAAGTGTAGTTTGTCAGATTATTCAATGTAATCAATTCAGCATTCAAACAAAGTATACCCGCAGTAAGACCAGGGTCACACCGGAGGAATATGTATATGCCCAGTTTCAAAGTGAATAAGAGTTTTGATGACATCAATCAAAAGATCAAAAGCGGCACAGCGGTGGTGGTCACGGCGGAAGAAATGATTGAAGTGGTAAGAAAATCAGGCGCTGTCGAAGCGGCAAAGCAAGTTGATGTCGTAACCACTGGGACTTTCGGTATCATGTGTTCATCCGGAGCATTCCTCAACTTTGGGCATACGAAACCTCGAATGAGAGCAAGCAAGGTCTTCCTCAATGGAGTAGAGGCATATGCCGGAATTGCTGCAGTAGATTGTTATATTGGAGTGACCCAGACCAAGGAAGATGATCCGCTCAATAAGGTTTTTCCGGGAAGATTCAGATACGGGGGAGGCCACGTCATAGAGGATCTCGTTGCCGGACGAGATATAGTCCTTCAGGCATACTCATATGGAACCGACTGCTATCCGAATCGCAGCTATGAAGCCAAAATGAAGTTGCAAGATTTTCCGGATGCGGTTCTGTTAAATCCGAGGAATGCCTATCAAAATTACAATTGTGCAATAAATCTTTCCAAGAAGACAATCTATACATACATGGGGATTTTAAGACCGGAATGCATGAATGCGAATTATTCAACATCCGGCCAGTTGAGCCCTCTTTTGAATGATCCATTCTATAGAACAATCGGAATCGGAACGAGAATCTTCCTTGGTGGGGGTATAGGCTACGTGATTGGTTCAGGTACTCAGCATAGTCCCGGCGTTCAAAGATCTTCAAACGGCGTGGTCATGGGCGGGGCCGGGACCCTGTCGGTCAGGGGAGATCTGAAGCAAATGTCTTCCAAATTTCTTAGGGGAGCTTCAATCACCGGGTACGGATGTTCTATGAATGTGGGGATAGGGGTGCCAATTCCTATTTTGAACGAAGAAATGGCTCAATTCACCGGAGTTTCCGATGACGATATTCTCGTACCGGTCGTGGACTACGGCGTGAGTTATCCCGAAACCGGCGGAACGACTATGACTCATGTCTCTTATGGTCAATTGAGAAGTGGTGAAATTGAGTTTCAAGACAAAAAGGTGACCACATCACCCCTGTCCAGTTATTCTGCCGCGAAAGAAATAGCTGAAATTCTGAAGAGCTGGATTACTGCAGGAGATTTTCTGCTCGGGGTTCCCCAAGAGACATTACCGTCAGTTCCATTCGACGGTTTTAGGTACGATCAATGAGTTTAACCTGCTTGAGTTGACCGGCTGAGCGATGACAACAGTCCCCGATATTTATGAACCCAGATCGTACAGAACTTTCGACTCGGGTACAAAGTTCGTGTCATTTCGCGTAGCAGTTGAAACATCGGACCTATATGTCAAGGCTTTCAAAAATCTTGAGGCAGAGACAAGAGCCTTGATTGAAGATGGAAGAGCGCAAATCAAATGGGCAATTTCGAGGCGGAGGGAATTTCTAGACAGCCTTCTCCCGATTAAGGCTCATGACCAGGATACCGAATTAGTTTTAAGCATGATTAGGGCAGGCGCAAAGGCGTCAACCGGCCCTATGGCAGCTGTTGCAGGGGCCATAGCGGAACATGTAGGTAAAGGTCTCCTATCGGAGTCACCCGAGATCATAGTAGAAAATGGTGGAGACATATTTATCAGGACTTCTGAGCCGCTCACTGTAGGGCTGTTTTCCGGCAAGTCTCCTTTTTCCGGGAAAATAGGTATTGTCATTGAGCCATCCTATCTGCCCATCGGAGTATGTACTTCTTCCGCAACTGTTGGACCTTCTCTCAGCTTGGGCAGGGCGGATGCAGCCACTGTAGTGTCCTCGGACACGGCTCTAGCAGATGCTGTAGCTACGGGACTCGGGAATAGAGTCAAAACAAAATCCGATCTAAAATCTGCCGTTGAATGGGCAGTAAGCATCCAGGGAGTGAAGGGAGCGATAGCGATTTTGGGTGACAAACTCGCAGCTCTAGGGGAAATCGAAATAGTTCCTATTACTTAGGATCAGCACGAGTCGAAGGCAATGCAGAACTCAGTTGGAGGTTACCATGGCATCCAGGAATATTCTTCTCATTTTTAAATCAAATATAATGTATCGGCCCGTAATTTATCGATTGGCTAAAGACTTTGATCTCATATTCAATATCTTAGAAGCAAAAATATTGCCGCGCAAAGAAGGACGTATTCTGCTCGAACTCCGCGGCGACGAGGAAACGATAAATAAAAGTATCAAATTCCTGGAAGACCACCAGGTAGTTGTTGAACGTCTTGCAGATCGGGTATGGAGAGAGGAGGACAATTGCGTTCATTGCGGAGCTTGTACCGGGCTTTGTCCTTCCGGGGCGTTGTCGGTAAATGCGTCCGATCTCAAGATCGTTTTCGATGTGGAAAAATGCGTAGCTTGCGGAATGTGTGGCCTAGCCTGTCCTTTCGGAGCAATGAAGGACGTTACCCTGTTTGATCCTTTCGCCGAAGGCAGAGAGTCCGAGTCCAAACGAAAATAATATGAGTGTAATAATTTCCTGTCCCGGTGATACCTTGTTTACGGAGTTGCCCAGAGAAGGAATGTGATAAGATGAATGCTTGAATAAGGGGCATCACGTAGACAAATTTCGTTCCGAGAAATCCCTTCCATGCTCAAGGATCGCCTATCCTGGAGAAGGGAACTTCGATGAAACCTCCTGCACCTAGTCCATCAATTCCGAATATCAATTCCAACCATGACAAAAGTGAAGCTACGGCTGAGGCGCTTCGGGCAAGTGAAGCGCGTTTTAGAACCATTTTTGAAGAATCACCGATTGGTATAGTGCTGCTTGATGTTGAAGGAAAACTCGTTAATGCAAACCCGGCTTCATTGCAAATTCTCGGAACGGGAGATCTCGACAACATAGTCAATTTTGATTTTTTTTCCCAAGGCGCGTTGCCCAGCAATCACAGGGCGAAGCTACAGTCCGGGGAGACAGTGCGATATGAAACCGTTTTGGATTTCTCGAGTATTTCTTATTACAGAACTAAGCGTGCGGGAATTATCTCAATTGATGTCGTGATTCATCCGGTGAAAGATGAGGGCCGGCAATTCGTTACCGGCTATTTGATACATTTGCAGGAAATAACCGAGCGCAAGCGCTGGGAAGAATCGCTTAGGCTAAGTGAAACACGATTTCGGCAGATCTACGATAATTCCGCGGTCATGATGCATTCAATCAACGAGACCGGACATCTCTTGAATGTAAACAAGAAATGGCTGGAAGAGTTGGGATACAAGCGTCATGAAATCATAGGCCGCAAAATTGATTTGATAATGACTCCCGAATCCTCGAAGAGGGCGTTCAAGGAAATCCTACCGAAATTTTGGATGAACGGTCAGGTCTCAAACGTACCATACCAGTATGTACGCAAGGACGGGACCCTTATTGACGTTCTCCTGGATTCCGCTGTCATGAGAGATCCTGTTTGGGGACTTGTTAGTCTATCCGTAATAAGAAACGTGACCGAACAAAGGAGAGCCGAAAAGGCTTTGCTGGACAGTGAGCAACGCTTCAGAGCCGTTTTTCAAGGAGCGAGGGATTCTATTTTTATCAAGAACAAGGCGATGCAGTATACCCATGTCAATCCTGCCATGGAGAGACTACTTGGGATGTCCGAAAACAACATAATCGGAAAAACGGCTGCGGATATATACGGAGAACAGGTTGGCCTACACATACAGGACGTCGATTCGAGGGTTCTCTCCGGGGAGTCCATAGAAGAAGAGCATTCGAGAACTATTCATGGAGAAAAGTTGATATTTCATGATGTCCGAATGCCTTTGAGAAACGCTCAGGACCAAATTATCGGAATTTTCGGCATTTCGCGAAACATAACTGAACGAAAAAGAATTGAACCCACGAGAAGCATTCCTATCTCTGAATACCCGTCTCCTGCAATGCGTGCAACTATGGAAAAGGCAAAGTTTGCTGCGGGAACGGACGGCATTGTCTTGCTTTTGGGAGAGAGTGGTAGCGGCAAAGATCATTTGGCTAGATGGATGCACGACAATTCGAAACGAGCGAGTGGACCTTTCTTCTCAATCAATTGTGCAGCGGTTCCCCATGACTTGGCTGAATCCGAATTGTTCGGCCATGAGGCCGGAGCGTTTACCGGGGCGCGAGGCCGCAAGCGAGGATTATTGGAATTGGCTGAAGGCGGAACCCTGTTACTCAATGAAATTGGTGAGCTTTCGCTGCCACTACAATCCAAGCTTCTTACTTTTCTGGATTCCAGGTCCTTCTTACGTTTGGGAGGTGAAAAATCGATTCGAGTTAACGCTCGCTTAATGGCGGCAAGTCATCGAGATTTGCAGGAAGAGATGCTCAACGGGAAATTCTTGGAACCTCTATTTTACAGATTGGATGTTTTCACCATAAGAATTCCACCTCTGCGTGAGAGATCTCAGGATA
>CAZTJA010000021.1:4816-34911 GCA_964613745.1 uncultured Syntrophaceae bacterium | reverse complement strand
CGGAGAATACCGGATCCAAATGGCTATGGGTAATAGACCCGCTGGACGGCACCGTAAACTTCTCACACGGTTATCCTGTGTTTTGCGTTTCCATTGCTCTAATGGAGCAAAATCGAATTATTGCCGGCATAATTCACGACCCTGTGCACCAGGAAACTTTTTGCGGACTCCTGGATCAGGGAGCGTTTCTGAACGGAAACTTGATTCGAGTCTCAAGTGCCGAAAAGCTCGAACGTAGCATCGTGGCAACGGGTTTTCCGTACGACAGGGCTTTTGACAAAGTGAACAATTTGGCGGAGTTTTCAAAGGTAAGCTGCAGGGTTCAAGGAATGAGGCGCGGGGGATCTGCAGCGATGGATCTTGCCTATGTGGCTTGCGGTAGACTGGACGGCTTCTGGGAATTGAAACTAAAACCTTGGGACATGGCTGCAGGAATGCTCATAGTACAAGAGGCGGGGGGACGGGTCACAAATAGGTATGGCGAAAACACGGATATATACACGAACAGCATTCTGGCGACGAATGGGATAATTCACGAAAACTTAAAGGATTTGCTGCGAGAATCTGAGGATCTATCAATAGATTGTAGGCAGTTGAATCAACAGTCTTGAGCACTGTTGATTGACTTTTCACTTGGATATCGACATGGGTGACAAATTCCCTAGTAGCCGAATTGCATGCCGATCTCGTCTACCGCTCGTTGAATGGCATCTTTCGAGCCATACTTTGGAGTCCATCCCAGAATTCTGAGTTTTTCAATCGAATAGGAAAATTGAGGTACGTCCCCCACCCATCCTCGGTCTCCACCGGAATATGCAATGGGTATTTCTCTTCCGGATCGTCTAAGTACGGCATCGGCAATGGATGAGACGGTCACTCCGGAATCATCCGGACCAATATTGTACACATCCAAACGATTCCGGGGATGTTCTTGAATGAAAAGCATTGAATCAATCAATTCAGTAACATGGAGATAAGGTTTTTGCTGAGTTCCGTCGCCGAGTACTTCGAGCTGATTTGTATCCTTCTTTAGTTTTTCAAAAAGATCATGAATGACGCCATGCGTGGATCTCGGTCCGACAACATTCGGAAACCGGCATATGATTGCTCTTGATAGATAATGTTCAACCGCTGCGCTGATAATTGCTTCTCCCGCCAGCTTCATCGCCCCGTAGTTGGATATTGGTTGCAACGGCCCAAAATTCTCGTCAAGTCGTCTTCCGGGATGATTTCCATAGATGGCTGAAGATGATGCAAAAACCAGCTCCGGAATTCCTGTCTGTTTCATAATGGTTAGCACGGAAAACGTAGTGAGGAACGTATCTCTCAGATCAATGGAAGGATTATTGACGCCTTCGAGTATGTCTGAATTCGCAGCCATATGCCAAATGGTTGCAATGGAATGGCCGTTTATTACCGGAATGAGGGATTGTGCGGCAGTGACTGGATTGTCGAGATCGCATTCTATGAACACGAAATCAGGGTTTTCGAATGCACCAGACAAATTCTCAAAAGTGCCACGTCGGAAATTGTCCGTTCCAATTACATGTTTTCCCTGACTCAAGAGTACATCTACAAGGTGACTGCCTATAAAGCCGGCGGCCCCGGTCACAATTACTGCACGATTCCTATTCGCTGAGTTCATCGGTTTCTCGCGGTTTGAAGAATAACTTCTTGAGTCCGGGCAACCATGTACTCAATTGTGTGAAATTTCTCAACTCGCTCACGCCCACGCCTTCCCATTTCTCTTGCACGTATTGGATTCTTCAGTAATTCTATTATTGCCTCAGCCAACTCAGCCGGATTCGCCGGATCCACCAGCAATCCCGTTTGCCCGTGAACCACCAGTTCAGGTATACCGCCTACCCTTGTTGCAATCACAGGCAGTCCCATTGCCATTGCCTCGATAATCACGTTCGGAGATGCCTCACGAAGGGAGGGCAGTATGAAAATAGCTGCATTCCTCATGGCAGTGCGTACATCGGAAATTGCCGGTTTTATTGTTATCCGATCCTGAAAACCACGCTGCTGAATGAGAAGTTCCGCTTCAGACCTCAAATGTCCGTTGCCGTACAACCTGAATTGAGCTTCATCATTGTTTTCGGCAACACGTATTAGTGCCTCAACCATATTGAGGGGATCTTTGTCTTCGACAAAGCGGCCCATGTACAGCACACACTTATCGTTTCGTTCCGTGAAATCCGGTTCAAAAAAATTCAAGTCCACGGAATTTGGAATGACTGCAATGCGTTCGGACGGCACGCCGTGCTCGGCCACCATAATCCTTTTCAGGGCCTCAGCATTGCAGATTATTTTGTCCGAAAACCTCCACAGAAGATGTTCGTGCTGTTTCGGAAAAAGACTCCGGTATCCTGAAAGAATCGTCTTAATGCCTAGAGTGCGAGCGATTGACCGACCCCAGATATTCGGGACCACAGTAAGCGTATAAAGAACATCGGGCTTCTTCGTAATCAGAAGTTTGGTGAGATTTGCGAGGGACTTTGGTCCAACCCAGGAGGATTCAGACAAGTAGGTTACCGGAATGCCTGATCCTTCAAGATGGAAGAGCATGTCTTTCCCGCATCTCATTACCCAAAGTTCAGGATCAAACAGAGTGCGGTCAATATTCTTCAGCAGCTGAACTGCATATCTCTGGGTGCCCCCGAATTCCAGATCCTGCAGTAGCAGAGTAAGTTTCAGGGGTTTTTCATTCGTCATAAACGGCCGGATTTCTGGGTTTTCTGCCTGTATAATTCATGCAAAGTGACGCTCTGAATATTATATAGCGTGAACAGATACTCAATGAACTTCTCCAATTTTAAAAGGAACTTGGAAACATCGGAGTCGTACCTATGCTGAGGGCACCCGCCGGCCATCAATTCCGACGAATGAAGAAAAACAGTAAGCACCTCTCCACCTCGATGTGAATGCAATCGTACGCCGAGTTTAAGTCTGCCCAAACCTGTCCAGAACGGCTGAACCGGCAGAGATAGGAGGTTTTGCGCAAACCATTCAATTGAATGGCCCGGAATGATAGATTCGACGGTCTCAGTCTCCAGAAACTTACCTACCCCTTTCGGCAGCGGTAAAATGGTCAGAGGCACTTCCAGTACGTCCATATTTCCGGGTTTGAGAATGTCCATTTCATCGGGAAAATACGGATCAACGAGTGCACTAAGATGATCCGGACCTCCATAATATCTCCTCATGGGGGCTACACTGCTGTCGGTCTTGATTCCTGCCTCTCTTAACACCGACATCATCTTTGGACCTATGTTGAAACGTCCCATTCTGAACGAGAGGACTTTGGATCCGTTCGATGAGATCTTGTCTATCAGATTATTCAATTTTTCCCTGAGTACATTCTTTTCGATGTATTCAGAAGGCACTGGAGATTTGTAAGACAGTTGGACGAATGGGGGCGTATTCCAATGATGAAGATGCGCACCCAATTCTCCATTCCAATCCTGAGTCTTACTCAGGAGAAAATCATGATGTTCTTTCTCGGAAACAACCGGATAGGTGACGAGCAAAGTCGGCTTGATATTCCATCGCTTAAAGATTCCATCGAGAAGCATGAGCTTGGGTATATTTCTAGTCGTGACATTTTCGGCGTTGTATTTACCTGAAAATAGACCTTCTTCTTCAACGTCAATTGTAAAGACCAGCAGCATGATTGGACCAACCAATAATTTGACCGGGTACACCGGACTTCCGTATGAATGTCTTATGAACTATATGTGTAATTAACGTATGTCTCAAGGATATCCGCGGGTTTAATATGGAATGGAATTGGATCGCATGGAGTTTGGTTTTCGTCTACATCGCAAACTATGTTTTCGTGGTTTGGATGGAGTACATCAACAGCTCCCATCGGAAAAAGTACTCCTCGGAGATACCGGCCGGGTTTGAGGATGTTATCAGTTCGGAAAAATTGGCTCTGATTAACGAATACTCTCTCGAAAACAGCCGTTTTTTTATTTTCAGTAAGACTTTTTCCGATCTCATCGTGCTGATCTGCGTTGTTTTCGGAGTGTTCGCTTACATAGATAATGTCGTATCGGGTTGGACCGGTAATTTCCTGTTGAGAGGTATCCTGTTTTTCACCATTCTGGGTTTCCTTTCACTGCTCATCGGTTTGCCTTTCGATTATTATTCAACATTTGAAATTGAGCAGAAGTATGGGTTCAATAGATCGGATTTGAAGACGTGGGTAACCGACATAATTAAATCAGCAGCCGTTTCGGTCGTATTGATGGTTCTTCTCCTTACACCGTTGCTGTGGTCCATCTCCATGTTCCCAAACTGGTGGTGGCTTTTTGCCTTCGTTATCTTAGCAGCTATACAGCTTACCCTGGTGATACTATATCCAGTTCTCATCGCACCAATATTTAATGAATTCAAGCCGCTCTCCGATCGGCAACTTGCCATTGAAGTTGAGGACCTCGTAAAAAAAACGGGAATGAGATCCGGAGGCGTTTTTGAAATGGACGCAGGGAAAAGAAGTGCCCATTCGAATGCATACTTCACAGGAATAGGAAGAACCAAGCGCATTGTACTATTCGATACTCTGCTCGATAATCACAGCCGAGAAGAGATTATCGGAGTACTTGCACATGAACTGGGTCATTTCAAGCTCAACCATATAAAAAAGAATTTCGCAGCGGCTCTAATTGGAATGTTTTTCGGGCTGTTTGTCGTCGCATTTCTACTTGATAAGCCTCAGTTGTATGGCACATTTGGATTTGATCCCAACAACATGTATACGGGACTCCTAATCTTGGGCCTATTTTGGAGCAAAATTGCTTTTTTTATGAATCCCTTATTCAAGGTTTATTCGCGTAAATATGAAAAGGAAGCCGATCGGTTCGCGTTCAATCTTACTGGGACTTCAGGGCCTCTCATATCGGCTCTTAAGAAACTAGCCGGTCACAATTTATCAAACTTGAGACCTCACCCGTTTTATGTTTGGTTTTACTACTCACACCCTCCGCTTTTTGACAGAGTTGAAGAGCTAAAACTCTATAGAGGCAACCAACAATAAGTTTTCTTTTTTTCCGAAATAGTTAACGGGAAAACTCGGTTGTGATATTGTATCGTCGTTTTGCCTTGTTGATTGTTGTTCATCGTGAACTATCGGCAAGGGTAGCTTTCTCTATTCATTGCCGTTTTGGAGGTCGTTGTGATCAAGCTGATGGTGTTTGTTTTCGTTTTGTCAATCGCGGTCGCAGCACCCATTTCTGAAGCTCAAGAGTTTGAAATGGTGGATTGCTGTTTTCGTCCATGTAGTTGTTTGGGATCAAAGGCTGGACCGCCTACGTGCAAAAAATTATCCAGAAGGGACTGCAAGGATCAAGGTGGGGAAGAAGTATCCGACTGTTTGCTCTGCCAGTAAACCCGGGATTTGTTCATCCCGGGTTTACTTTCTTTTATGTTAACTCGTCATCCGTGTACCGTTGTTCCCAAAACGGGCGATGGCTTACTCTTAATGATATCCGGTTCCACAGAAAGGCGTGTCTTTGTATTCCGGTGTTTCACAAATTACCGCACGAGCCTGGTTTTCGTGTGAAGCTGTCCAATGACCGAAATCATCCTCAAACGGCCAAACTTCGACCGAGGGCCGTGAATTTTGAGATTCAATCCGTTCATTGAGTCTTTCCCTAAGCTGCATGTTAAAGTCTTTTTTGAATTCTCCACGGGCTGTATCAGTCATTTCGTTATGCTCATCATCTTCCATTCCCATGGAATCCTTTACCGATTCTACTATCGACGATAATTTATCTTTAAAAGCCATAGAAGCACCTCGTAATATTCGCTATATCATGATGGATGCGTTTTTCGGCTCAAAGATTCATTTTCATTTTCTTCACAAAGAGGATTTGGATGTATGCGACACTCGGCGGAATTCATAGCTTATGGCAACATTGACACAATAGGTGCGGTAGTTTAATGTGAAGCATGCAAAAAAGGCCTGTGAACTCCTTGAAAATGCAAGGAGTCAATTACCGGGTTTTTTTCCGGAGTTTCTTTTTAGAGAGCGTATGGAATTACGAACGTATGCAGAACGTCGGATTCGTGTTCTGTGTAATGCCTGTAATTCGTAGGCTATATCCCGATAAAGTTGAGCAAGCCGAGGCGATTGCAAGACATTCCGAACCGGTAAACACCCATCCGGCTATGAGTACCATGTTGATCGGCTTGACGGCAGCTCTTGAACGTGATCTGGATCCATCTACCGTCCTCCCATATAGAAAGCGGATCATGTCCGCACTTGCAGCACACGGAGACAAATTTTTCTGGGGGGGGCTGAAACCGTTGTCGTCCGTTTGGGCTATGATTCCGGCTTTGTTGATGTTCGGCCCGATCGTTGTCTGTCCAGCATTACTGCTGTTATATAATATCCCAAACCTCGCGTTCCGTTACATCGGGTTCGGCAAAGGTTGGAATGAAGGGCTGAAATTACTTCAGGAGTTCAAGTCACCTGAGGCTGACGTAGCCATTCTGACGATAAAAGCGGCTATTGCTTTCGGACTTGGAATAGTTGTAGGAATACTTGCCTTTCCGGCAGCCGATTTTGTTGCAGCAGAATCAGGTAATGTTCGAGGAATTATTTCTTTAGCAATTCCAGGGTTAATATTCGCCGTGCTCATAGGTGCTCTGAGACGCAGACTATCATTTGCGATCTGTCTCTATATCGCAATGTCCATAGCGGTGGTATTAGTTCTATTGGTGTTCATGGATTGGTCATGACAAGTATGGTGACTGAAAACAATACATTCCAAACAACCGTCACTGTGGGAAATGAGTTCGGCCTTCATGCCCGGGTTGCCACAACAATGGTGCAGAAACTTCAGGAATTCTGTTGTGAAGTAACGCTTTCCAAAGATGGTGTTGAAGTCAACGCTAGGAGTGTTTTGGGATTACTTCTACTTGCAGCGACCCCTGGGAGCGAATTAACTTTGAAAGCCCATGGACCCGATTCACAGAGGGCCATAGAAGAAATATGTCGGCTAATCCAGAATGAAGACTCGCAAGATAACTGAACAGAAAAAAAACAAGAGTGAAAATTCCAGGAATTCCGATTCTGATATAAATCGATTATTCAGAGGAGTTGGAGTATCCGGGGGTGTTTGTATCGGTCAAGTGGCGGTAATCGAACGTATCACGACCGAGATATGCCCCAAGCATATTCTGAAACCCGAAAATGTGCCCCATGAAATTAATCGGTTCGAAAGGGCCGTTGACGAAGCGGCTGATCGCATAAAGAAGATAAAGAGTCACATAACCCCCGATCATCCTCTCGGAGAACACATTTACATTTTGGATACTCAGGTGCTGTTGCTGCACGACAGAATGTTCTTTGAGGGAACGAAGAACGCGATCATTCAGGAAAAACAAAACGCCGAGTGGGCCCTTTCTGAGACGATTGGGAGAATTACCTCTGCTTTCGAAACCATTGAAGACGAATACTTGAAGGAGCGAGCACGGGACATCTATTTCGTTGGGGAACGCGTTTTGCGGATACTCATGGGGGTAACATCAGAAAGTAAAATTCATCAACTCCCTCCAAATTCCATCATTGTGGCTCATGACCTTTCCCCGGCCGATACGGCGCAAATCAAGAGGGAAAGTGTATTGGGATTCGCCATAGATATGGGCGGACGTACGTCCCATACAGCGATTATGGCTAGGTCTCTCAAAATTCCGGCAGTTACGGGCTTGGAAAACGTAAGCAAGTCTGCACAAACTGGGGACACGATCATAGTCGACGGTTCCACCGGGGTTGTCATAATGAACCCCGATCCCGACGTGATTTTCCGTTATCGTCAACGTCAGGATTTTTATCGCAAGTATCAGCAATCATTGCTGGCTTACGGTCGACTTCCGGCGGTCACACGAGACGGAAGTCGATCACTGCGTATTTCCGCCAATATAGAATTGGTTGATGAACTCGAGTTGGCCAGGAATTATGGATCCGAAGGAATAGGATTATTCCGCACGGAATATTTATTCATGGGGCGGCCTGATTTACCTTCCGAGGAAGAGCAGTTTGAGGCCTACAAACATGTGGTGGAATACCACTCACCGAATCCCGTGACTATCCGTACCCTGGATATCGGTGGTGACAAAATAGCCGTAAGCCTCGGGACGGCACACGAAACAAATCCAGCTCTGGGATTGCGAGCGATTAGGCTTTGTTTAGCTCGTACCGACATCTTCAAGACACAATTGAGAGCAATCCTGAGAGCTTCGGCATTCGGAAGATGTAGATTGCTGATCCCTATGGTTTCTTGCCTGACTGAGTTGAATTCCACAAAAAAGATCATGACCGAAGTTATGACCGAACTTAGTGACGAAAGAATAAAATTTGATGCCGGTATTCACTTAGGGATTTTGGTGGAAGTGCCTTCTGCGGTCGCGATTGCCGATCTTTTGGCCAAAGAAGTAGATTTTTTCAGCATCGGTACAAATGATCTTATTCAGTATGCCCTAGCAATCGACCGCGTCAATGAGCATGTTAACTACCTGTACGACACGCTTCACCCTGCCGTTTTGCGGCTAATCCGGCAAATAACTCAGGCGGCCCAAGCACGGGGGATATACGTTTCCATGTGCGGTGAAATGGCAGGCGATCCGGTGAACATTCCTATTCTTATCGGACTTGGAATTGATGAGCTATCGATGAATGCCATGGCTATTCCGATGGTGAAAAAACTTATTCGATCCATAAGCATGGAAGAAGCAGCCGACTTGACGAGCCAGGCATTTGAAATGATTGAAGCCAAAGAAATTCACAATTTCCTCGAAAGTTGGATACGGCAAAAATTTCCTAAAGATTACTTTGTAGACACTCATAATTGATATGGTTAAGAACGACGGAATAAAAATTATTTGTAAAAACCGTAAAGCTTTCTTCAATTTTGAAATCGAAGACACCTTTGAAGCCGGCCTTGTCTTGATGGGCTCAGAAGTTAAGTCCCTCCGTAATGGTAAAGCAAATCTGTCGGATGGATACGGGAAATACATCGATGGAGAACTCTTCCTCGTTGATGTTCACATTTCTCCCTATGAACAAGCTCGTGAAGGCCATGAACCGCTTAGAAACAGAAAGCTTTTGATGCACAAAACTGAATTGAGAAAGCTACTCGGCAAAGTTGCTGAACGCGGCTACTCGCTTATACCTCTAAAGCTTTATTTTAAGCGGGGCAAAGTCAAGGTTGAGCTGGCACTTGCCCGTGGCAAAAAAACTTTCGACAAGAGGGAATCGATTAAGAAAAAAGACCAGCGTCGTGAAATGGAAAGACTCACAAAATATCGTCATCGTGAAGCTTAGCGGCGTTTAAAGTTGTTCTTTTTCTACCCTCTTAATGATTGTGACTGAAACACTCGCTTAATTCGGGTGTCTGATGTAATGTCGTAACTATGGGGGCGACCTGGTTTCGACGGGGATAGTTGAGGTCAAGGTTGCATGTCGAGCACTCCGGTGACTCGTTAATCCGCCGGGATAATAAAATACTCGCCAACGATTACGAGTACGCTCTAGCCGCGTAGGCTAGCGTTTCACCGATCTTCTCCCGTGAGGTTGGATGAAGCGACGTTTAACGGGATAGCCGAGTCTTTCAGCCTGGTAGAGATGAGGCGAAAACTTACAGGCTGGTTTGGAAAGCACCCGTTCCGAGGGGGGCATTCCGAACGAGAAACAAATCTCGGAATAAGCATGTAGACATCTTGTCCGAAGGTCTTCGGACGCGGGTTCGATTCCCGCCGCCTCCACCAGTTAAGTTGTTGATTTTATTGGCTTGAGACTACGTAAGTTTTTCAGTTAGTTGTCAGTGAATCACAAAAAATCGTAAAAGCAGTAGAGTGCCTCCAAGCCCCTCCATTCTCAGCGTGCTTACCATACCTGTTATTGATTAAATCAGGTTTATGCGACTGTTCACTTTTCGACTGGGCATCACGATCAGCTCACGGGACTTAGCCGGTAAGTAATATGCACATCAAAGGGTAAGCCTCTGCTCATTGAAGCGAGAAGAAGTAGGCTTGCAGATGCGCTATTTTGGAGCAAGGCAACTCTGGATATGTCCAAATGCTGTGGGGTGCCTTTGAGACACCCCACAAAAATCTCGTTCGAATACTATTATCAGGAACAGCCTCCGAGGAGACAACGACCTACGGCAAAGGGCAAGTCGACTATAGATCCTATTACGGTTCCAGGAGTTACGGCCGGAGTGGGGCAGGTCGTACTTACCGGCGTTTGTACCGAAGTGGAGGTCGGAATGCAGGTCGAGCACACTGTAGCGGGTGCGACGGCTGCCGACGTAGCCGGTACATTCCACGCAGTCACTGGAGCATAGCACTGAACGCAAGCGGGAGCGGTAGCGACTTGATGGTTGGCAGAGGCGGCTGTAGCACTTACCACGCTCATCATGAACAAACCGAAAACCATAGCAACGAATAGACCAACGTTTTTTTTCATTATCATTTCAAATCTCCAATATCGATCAAGATTATAAATAATTGAGTTCTTGTGAATTAGACGCAACTTGCCCCGAAAGGTTTCGGAACGGCATTAGGAGTTAAACGGAACTGTAAGGAAAATAGTGGTTCTGTTAGGTGAATGTGACGGGGACAACCTGAACTTTTTGGCGGTAATTAGTTAAATCGATAATGATAATTCAAAACCGAAAAAGAAACTTATTGCTAACATCAACAGAGTCAAAGTGAAAAGTATTATGCCTCGAATACTTCCAGCAGCCCACGTTTTATAAACAGCGCGTGCCAAAATCAAGAGACATCCGGCACTAAGCCAAAATAGGAAGAGACAAGGCCAAGTTTTTCCAGTACAGATACGGGCAAAAATCCAACCGTTTACTATGGCAAACAACAAGGAGAAAAATAGTTGCTTGTAACCGATAAGCGCATGGTGGGACTCCGGCGCTTCTGTGCCGTTTAGTGTGGCACCCGAAAAGTCCGGAACAGCATTGGGGGCGACTACACCTGAATGAAAATCGTCATTTGACATTTCCCCCCTCCGATCAAAATGTCATTTAGAAAAGATCACTGAATTTTACCCATAGCATATAGAATGTTTAGCGCACAGGCAAATGAATTCAGCCGGTTCCGGCTGATTGCGGCTGAATTTAAATAAAAGGTTGACCAAAAGCCCTAAATGTAGCATGACTAACTAAATCAGAGAATTGTTAGTCCCACTAACTTCAGCCCTGCCGACTTACTCCGATGAATCAGCAGGGCATTTTTTTGCTATGCCCTGCTTGGGCAAGTGTTGACTAACCGAGTTACTCGTGTGAACAACCGCAAATAGAGCAGAGTTGTGATGAGAAAGACCCTCCCGGGAGAGACCACCAGAGAGCGTTAAACGGGAAGTTGGAGCTTGAGGAAGTGGGAACACAATTGCCAATAACCATTTGATCAATGATGACTTCGGTTCCAGATTCCGAATAAACTTTGTCGAACTGGTGGGCTGAACTTGC
This sequence comes from uncultured Syntrophaceae bacterium, assembly GCA_964613745.1. Taxonomy (GTDB): domain Bacteria; phylum Desulfobacterota; class Desulfomonilia; order Desulfomonilales; family Desulfomonilaceae; genus CAZTJA01. The sequence continues at coordinate 23,419 of CAZTJA010000021.1, read as the reverse complement.
ACAATTGGACCCGAGAAGAATTCTTCCCCATAGTAGATCGGAGTCGCTGCAGGAAACAATGTTTGATTTTGAATGACCATCAACTTCGTATTCCAATCCTTGCGATTTCGTCATCATAATCCTGCTGGGCCTAGTTTTTTCGTAGTACGCCAATAACGAGACAATCCGATCAAAAAGCGGATAAGCAAGATCCCATGCAGGCAGTGATCTAATTTTCTCCGTACTATACCTCGTTCCGTTTATGAGTTTTCGATAAGTATTCTGAAGTGAAAGAGCCTCTAAAGAGAGAGCATCCCAATGATATTTTGGATGGAAACTCCATTCCAGTGTTCCGAGCAGAAACAACGGTTCCGGTATGGAATCACTATCCTCAAAAACCGGTGTATTGGTTGAATCGATTTTTTCGCTTCGGATGTATTGTTGCTCAATTGCAGAAAAATGAGGAAAAAATGGACTTCCAATGAATGGGTACATTCTGATGGAAAAGAGGCTTGAAACGTAATCGGGTTCACTCTCTATTTCAGACCACGCATTTTCAAGCCTTAGTCCATAGACACCTTCGGTTCCGGTGATCCAAAAGTACCATTCCGGGGTAGTGCCCCATTTGTGGCTTACATTGGATAATCCGAGCAGGGACTTGAGTTCTTCCGACCAAGAGGCTGCAATAAGCAGATTATCGATTTTGTTCCGAAATGAAGATAAGGGGTCTGAAATATTTTGAGTCCTTTCTTTTTTGAATCATACTCCAGAAATTATTTCTCGATTGTCTTCATAGGCCATTGCTGAAAAAAATCTGCGTGGATCATGATGATGCTTAACAAAAGAATGGTCCAAACTAAAGGAGTATCGTCCGGTTGTCCCATCCCGGGGACTCGGCCCAACGTGATTGTGCTGACCCAGGAATAGTAGATCGCTCGGATTATGTACGCTCCAATAACTACTGCTATGAAACGCATAGAAGCTCTTAGCAAAAGAGATCCTCGTTGAAAAACGTTATTGAAATAAGTACTCACGATAAATGCCGCAAGTATGACGAAGCCGCTTAACTCTCCCGTATGAATGTACCGGAAATATGGAGCATCCGTGTACTGACCGCCTTCAAATGGCTCCATCCAGAAGAAGGTCATCACCCGTAGCATGACAACAAACGTGATTGCACCCAAAATGAAGTTTCCGATTACAGAGGTAAATCCAGACAGAAAAGTCCCCTCCGAGTTCCTTTTAAGAGCCTTCCACGGGTAACCTTCCCAAAGCACTTCGGTGATGACTACCCATGCCAGCGCACAAAGCAATAATCCCAAACTAAAGAAGGCGCTTCCAGTACCCGCAAATGATGACCACCAAGGTTCTACTCCAGCTTTGTTCTGGGGCGGATAAAATAAATAACAAACATGCGGATGAAACAAGATGGCGTAAGTTATAACGGTGAAAAAGATTACAGTGCAGAAGCGCGACCAGGCGAGTGTGCCACGGCCGGTATTCAACCACGGCCAATTGCCGAATCCGGCTTTCCAAGAAAGAGCCCACCACAAAAAAGCTGAACAGAAATAAGTTATTGCCGTCGAGGCATTTTCTCGAGCAACCAATGGTTCCGCACCTGTTCCGCCTGAAGCTACAATGGATTGTGGGCTGAAATATGCTACACCAAACTTGCCTATGAGACCCCAGAAGATCCAGTATGTGGTTACCAGGGTGAGTAGGAATGCAAGCGCAGAAAGCATGAGACCGGCAATGACGCGGTTGGACCCCGCTGCAAGGGGATCACGCAACGGAAAATAACCTAATACCTGGCTTATCAGCACTATCGCTGATAAAAAAACCACTGCGAGCGAAAAGCCGTACATAGGTGTATACAACTTCAACACACCATTGGGGTGCATTAAAAGGTACCACAAACCCCAGGTGAAGACGACAACGAAAATGAAGCTTATTAAACCCAAAACATAGCTAAATCTGAACTTCGCATCATCTTTTTCCATACTGATCCCCTCTTAGCCGGCAGTGGTTCAGTTGATTTCAAATAAATCTTAGAAAATTACAGAGTCTCCATTTGTGAGAAATACATTACTGGCCTTTGCCACGGTTGATGCTTTCTTATACTCCTTGTACTTGTTGGTGCCTTTCACCACAGGAATTCCGCTTTCAGCGGCTTTTTCAGCCCATAGCCAACCTGTGCAGTGATTGCAGCCGACTTTTTGCAATTGAAAGGCCTTGACTCCTTTTATTATGTCGTCAAATTTGGGTTCCCAATTTTCAAATAATGTAATGTGAAGTCCTCCGTAGCAGCCATACGGTTTGTATCCCTCAAAATTTGATCTCGCCCAAGAAAAGAGTGATAAAACGCCCGGATGGCAACATCCTGTGACCGTCACTATTCCTTTATCTTTAACATTAAAATAAAAAACGTTTTCGCCCCTGACCCTCAGTAAAATTGGAACATCAAAACTCCGAATGGCCACACCAGGCATAATTTTATAAATTCCGGTACCATTCTCGCCTTCGGCATCGCATTCAATGAGCTTGCCGGTGTGGGCTACATCATTTTTACAAATCTGAACATCTTTTCCTTCTTTGGTTTTGGCGACATGGCGTGCTTTGTCTCTCAGCAGAGCAATGTCTTCGGGGTAATGCCACTTTGGCGCATAGATTGTAATGTCAGGCTTGTGTTTCAGAGTTGATTCAATTCCCCAGTAATGATCCAAATGCCAGTGGGACAGCATCATAAATTCGATGTCACCGGATTTCAGCAATTCAGCTACTTTGCTTTTCTCAGTGAAGATGTAATCCATCCATTCGGTGTTCCAGCCTGAATCCATGAGAATTTTGTGTTCTTTACCCGATAGGTCGGTAACCGTAATGAGGGCTGCGTAACCTCCGGCATTGTCCCACTCCCATGGAATCGTATACTGATTCGTCATCGCACCGCCGTAATCCATTAAATTCTTCTTGAATACATCATTGTCAAACCAACTGGTTTCGGAAAGTACATCCACTTTTACCGATTGAACTTGGCCGAAATCAATTTTGGCCGCCTGGGAATTGCGAGGAAACATTCCTCCTGCTGTTGAAACAGCTACGCCTGCCGTAGCCATTGTTTTCAAGAAATCTCGACGTTCCATTCGCCACCTCCAATCGAGTAATTGCTTGCGATGGGGAAAAATCGTTAGAATTCAGGGCGGAAGCTCCTGAATAGTGAGTTGTTGGTGCCTTAAACTAAGCCGAATGACTCGAAATGACGTGCTCTAACCGGGATCTTTCTCCATTCCTCTACGCAAGTCATAGAGGAGACCGGCTATTAGATCCGTTTCATCAGCCGTCAAACCTAGACCATAGCCGTGCATTGTCTTTACAACAAGCAACCATTCGTCTTGTGTGCGACCAGGCTTTTCCGGATCAGCCACTGAATCGTGGCATGAGAGACATTTTTGCTGATAAATTTTGAACGCTTTCTGATGCTCAATCTTTTTCTTGTTGGTTGGTTGTGACGCATTCTGCTGCGTGATTCCGAGTTCCGGTCCCATTGTAAGCAGAATTGCAGCCCCCCCGACCAGCAATAGCTGCTTCCAAGCTGATTTTACGAACATACGTGTACCTCCCGGCGAAGATTGTGGCGGGATAAAGTGTCCGGATTGTCAGTCTGCAACGAAAACTGCTGTTACTTGAAAAACTTACGACATAGCTGTCGAAAACTATTTTATGACCAACTCATTCTTGCGATTGGAGAAAGGTTTATGAGGGTAGAGTTAATATAACGTGCGCCTATTATGCTTAAATAGTCATCATGGCACACTGAAAGTTAATTATGCAGCGGTAAATAGTATCTAATAAATGATTAAAATGTATGCACGGATTTTTGTCAAGAAATTAATTCGAAACCACTGTTGAGCACAAAAGAACTTCAAGCTTAGTTCATTATCAATTAGCTACTTTTCGTTGTTCAACAGTTTCGGCAAGGTGGTCTTGGAACTGGAGAAGAATCTGGTCCATGAAATTCTCGGCTTCCTCGCGTGTAAAGAGAGATGCGGATGAAGCAAGCACAAGATTTAATTTGTTGCGATAATAATACACAATGAGCAGATTACGTGTGCTGGAGAGCAATTTATAACCTAGTCCATGAACTTCAGTGACATCGAGGTTTCCCGTCCTCTCAAGATTAGTTCCTATGGTATATTTTCCATTCACCATGTCCGGCCAGATGACCCCTAAAAGGGTCACCGCTATGGAAAATTCGTGCCGATTCACTAAATAATTCACCGCTCTTTTTCGAAGATGCAACGGCAGTAACCTCACGGAATTGCACATTCGGGATACATTCTGAAAAAACTTGAAATCGTTTTGATTCCTGAAATGCTTAATTCTTTGCAAGGCTATAGATCTCGCGTATGTTTCCGGATTGCGTCTTTCTTCTGCAGTAGATCTGAAATATATCAATGCACTATTATTCGATCGCTCAAAACCACGAAAACGGCCCTTCATGTTAACTGATACGGAGGTGGTCAACATGCCGGGTTCAACATTCAAGGCGGCATTCCATTCGTCGATCACTCTGTTTGTGGTCGAGACCAAAAGATCTATTAGTGAGACCCCCTTCTGCAATGAAAGCTTTGTCAAAATCTGCGTATCTCGTTCGGAAAGAATGCGTTTTATCTGATGCTGAAGGAGAGAGTCACCCGTTCCGGACCCCACGGGAATGACCGATTTCTCCGACATGTCCGTGAGCGAATCACGAACATCCTTGAGAATGTGGGAAAATGAGGCTTGCTTTATCGAGACCACCCTTTTTTTTGAGCTGGACATAGCGTCTGTCTGTTTTGCCCATTCCGGCCTGGATCCGGTTAGGATGGTATGATACTGAGCCAAAATCTCTCGGCCGAACTCGGAGGCAGTTCCTCCATCCGCCGCCACGTGATGAATCACCGGCGCAATCATGAAGTGGTTATGTGAAAAACGAACAACATAGACATGAGCCGGTGCCTGAGCAGCAAAGTTCCATTCCTTATCTAAATCGGCAGTGATATGCCCTAGAAACCCGTCTAAACCAGTCTTAAAACGATTACCCTGCAGAACGTTGAGAAATGTCATGGGAGGATCTTCGATCCGTTCGGAATACTGGAATCGAAAACCCTTGTGCCAGACTTCTCTCATTATCGATGCAAAATGCGGAAATTTTGAAAAGGCATTCCGAATAGCCAATCTGATGGCTGATTCATCCATAACCCCGGAGACTTCCGTCCCGGTAATTATAATATTCTTGGTATTGCCCGTTGAGGACAAGAGCATCATTTCAGAAATGGGATCCAGAAATCGAGACGCAGCAAGCATGCACATACCTAACTGAAATGGGATTGATCCGTCTCAGATTCTTGTTTAAGACTTCGAATGCATGGACGGGATTTGCTGTTAGTTACAACTGGTTGTTACTTCAAGCCGTTGTAAGCTATTAATCATGGCTTTAATGTGTAAAAATGTCAATACTTTAGTTCCAATATGCAAGAAAAGGTTTTTAAAAGAAGACGATTCACACCATTCCGGATCATTGTTCAACATCCAATGCCTTTAAGAGAACACGAGCCGTCACGGGAGGAAGCTCATATCCAGCTAATTCATCTCTGTCGACGAAAACGGCATCTGCTGCATCAGATCCTGAGATCAGAGAACCTCCCAGAATTTCACAAACATAATCTGCAATTATATAGTGGAACTGAACTTTATTCTCGCCGTCATAAAAGATTCTCTCAACAAGCTCAACTAAGTCAATAGGCTTGACATGAAGCCCTGTTTCCTCAAAAGCTTCGCGTACGACGGCCGCTTCAAGTGGCTCGCCCAATCGCACAAGACCACCCGGAATACTCCATTCTCCTTGGGCCGGGGGCCTACCCCTTTTCACCAGAACAACTCGTCCTAATGAATCGACGATAATTGCACCGACTCCTATTAATGGTCTCGAGGGATATTCGCGTGGCAAATACGGCATTAACAAACCACAAAAATACAGCGGTATTCATGAATACCGCCGTATGGTTTCAACTGCGGATCTAAATTGATGCAATCCGCACAAGCGATTTTAGACTTCCGAAAAAAAGTATTCTTTCAGACATTTTGTTTTTTCAATATATTTATCGGGCTCTAGAAACCAACTTACGGCAGAGAAGCTGCTAAAAAGGGAATTGCCGTCCTGAGGCGTAAAACAGAAGCCGATAACCTCGTGCCCTTTGCGGACTTCGATGGAAGGTTCCACAATTACCGTCTGATTGAGTATTCTGCCGAAGTAGCCGTGATCCCGCCCGAAGGAGAATACCTCGCAGGCGGATTGCTTTTTAGTCATGCTAATGCGTTCGTCGGATCTGAACCTTCTGATGACCTCTTCTTTTGTAACCGCTCGCTTAAGTTTCAAAGTAAAGTAAATACAGTGCATGTACTGAGTATTCAGCTTCAAGGCGGATGACCACAGGTTGAGTTCAAGGCTCTTGGTTCGGAATAAATGATACGCATCCCGAGCATGGTGTGTCCCGAAAACCGGGTCCCCGTGTTTACCAACGTCCGGAGCGGGAACGAAGCCCTTTACCTGGCTAATATCATTAGCTCGCCGGATGCATAGGAACCGCCCCTCCTCCAGATTATCCTCTCCTTCAATCAAGGCTACGGTGTTTATGAGGGCACACAAATTATGTGTATTACAGCTCACGACGTGGATGAAACGATCTTTGCCGACTTCAAGTGCATCGTCGTTGATACCTCGTGCGTACATTTTGCCGAAACCGAATTCACTCCCTTGGGCAATGAATCCCTTAGTGGTGGGCAAGTATTTCTCGTAAAACTCATTTTTATTTGAGATACCTACGCCTGAGGGTGTGCAATCAACAACAACGTCAGCCTTGGCTAAAGCCTCGTCATGATTCATTTCGGCTTTCAGCCCAAGCGCCTCGAAATCGCTGAATTTATCCTCATCAACAGAAAGTTTGGCACCCTTTTTCACTAGTGCCTTAAGTTTCGGGACATCGCGAGGCAACGGGGATCTTTTATGAAATGTTATTTCTGAAAAACCGGCCTGATCTCGAAAGGCACATAGTAAACCTATGAGTGGCTCACCAATGGTACCAGTTCCCACTACGTGAACAACGCCTTTGTTCCCCATCGTATTTATTGCTCCTTTCGATAAGCGTGAATGGTAACATGAGAAAAAACAAATGCGGTAATCTGCAGCTTTTTCGAAAAGCCGCAGTTAAAATGGGTCGATATTCGTTTTAAGCTCAATTAAGAAAACGGCAGATAATTCTGCAATAAGGACTTTCGTTTTACAGGAACTTCTTCTTTGATCTTATCCGGTATAATATTATCTTCCTCAAGTGTGGAGGCGTTCGTGCCTTCAACTGCTGCAATTTCGGGTTCAATGGCCTCGGAATCTGCAGGGCCGGCATTCATATCTTCACTGGAAGGTTTTTCCTGTTGGTTTTTTATACTATTCGCTGCCAATACAGTCAAATCCTTGTCCTGCTCCTCGGCAGAGACCTCGTTTGATTCCAAACGCACTTCCTGCTCGGAAGCTTCCACTTTCGTAACAATGTCTTGGTCGGCAGTATCAGAGTGATTGACCGGAGCATCTTGTTCCGAAGTCAAAGAAGCCGAGTCTTCACTGTTCACAGATGATTCTGAAACAGTTTCAGGGATATCGGTCAATAGAAGCGGTACTTCAGCGAAATCCAGCGGAGGCTCCTGCCGAACATTTTCTGAAATGAGTTCTGCGACATCAGGAGAGTCACTGCGCAGAGACTCTTCGGCTTCATCGACTTTCTTTTTCTCTTTTCGTTTTCGCCGTTTTGGCTTCTTTTTCTCTGGTTCCGGAGCAATTTCATCAACAGCTTCGGTGGCCTCAAAGACCGGTTCGATCATATCTGCCTGTTCACCCACAATTGCTATGACAGGCTGCTCAGGAGCCGATTGTTCCTGCACGTCTTCTTTAATCGCTTCGATTATTATGTCTTTTTCGGTTATATCAGATCGTGGTATTACGGTTACGCGGGAGGAATAGAGTTTTTCCATTTCTACAAGCTGAAAGCGCATATTGTTGAGAAGATATTCAGCAGTTTTGAGCGGCATCAAGGCTTTTACTTCGACCACTTCGTTTTTTACGATGAGGGATTTAATTCGGCGAAAAACGGACACGGCACTCATTTCAGGAGATTTGATCAAACCCCGACCGTCGCACATGGGACAATCAAGGTATTCTCCCGTGCCCAATGAGGATTTGAGCCTCTGCCGCGACAACTCCAAAAGACCTAAACTCGATATTCGCGAAATTTTTGTTCGAGCACGATCTGTCTTCAATACTGCTTTGATTGCTCTTTCAACTTCTTGCTTATGCTTTTTGTGCGACATGTCGATAAAATCAATTACAATTATGCCGCCTAAGTCACGAAGTCTCAGTTGGCGAGCAATTTCCGGAGCGGCTTCCATGTTGACCCGAAAAGCCGTATCTTCAATTCCTTTTTCCTTTGTCGCACTCCCGGAATTGACATCCACCGTCACCAATGCTTCCGTAGGTTCTATCAGAATATAGCCGCCGGACTTTAGTTTTATCTTTCTACGATAGACCTGCTCAACCTGTTCTTCCAACTGATATTTGTTGAATAGAGGTCTCTTTTCCTGGTAAAGCCTGACTGCACTTTCGTGCTTAGGCATGACTTGGTGGAAAAAATCTTTAACTCTTTTGTACACATCTTTTTCGTCCACCAAAATTTCAGAAATATCCAAAGAAAAGTGCTCGCGGATCGATCGGATCACGATGTCATGTTCTTTGTAAAGAAGAGCCGGCGCATCAACGTTCGAAAGATTACTCTCTATGGATTCCCAAACTCGCATAAGGTAATTAAGATCTCGGGCAAGTTCGGTCTTGCTCCGCCCCATCCCGGCTGTTCGAATAATGAAACCCATGTTTTCAGGAAACTTGAGCTGCTTTGCAATTTCTTTCAGCTTCTTTCGTTCATCCTCGTCCTCAATCTTCCTTGATACCCCGTAAAGATTAGTTCCGGGCATTAACACGAGGTATCTGCCGGCGAGGGAGATATTCGTGGTCAGACATGCGCCTTTTGTCGAGCGTTCTTCTTTGCTGACCTGAATCAGTACGTGGTCGTCTTTTTTAAAAACATCCTGTATTCGAGGACGTCTACGACTAGCCTCAAAAGACTCGGGAAAGTAAGAAGGATGTATATCATTGATGGAAAGAAAGCCGTTCTTGCCGGTTCCAAAGTCTACGAAAATAGCTTGCAATGAAGGCTCGATTCGACTGACGACCCCTTTGTAGATGTTGCCTAAAGTAGCCTCACGAGCTTTTACCTGAACATCAAGCTCTTCCAATAGTCCATCACAGACCACCGCTACCCTGCACTCCTCGGGATGATCTGCATTGATTAACATTTTTTTCAGCATCTGGTTTGTTTCTCTCGAAAACTTGTTGTTTATAGATAGAGCCGACATGACCGATACGGTCGTCCCATCAAAATGAAGTCTCTTTTTGATGGGTCCTAAAAAACGTCGGAACTAACTATCACGAGCAACTCAGCACAAGCGGTTACTCTATAAAAGTTCTAATTTGTTTCCACAATTCATTTTTTCCGAAACCAGTCATGGACGAAAACATGATGACCGGAATCTCGGTTCCCAGTTCAGATCCGATGTTGCGGATATAAGTTATTTTCTCGCGGCTGTTCAATTTATCGGATTTAGTGGCGGCAATGGCGAATGGGATATTGAACGAAACGAAAAAATTCATGAGGACTCGATCGGATTCCGTTGGCGGCCTACGTGAGTCGACGAACTGGATGACCCCCGATAATTGTTGGCGATTCTTTAGATAGGTCTCGATCATGGGTCCCCAACTACGTTGCATTTCCAGCGGCACCCGCGCGAAACCATATCCCGGGAAATCCACGAACACCATTTTGTCATTGATGAGAAAAAAATTGAGTTTTCGGGTGTGTCCCGGGGTCTTCGATGTCTTTACCAAATTTCTTCGGCCTAGCAGAGTATTAATAGCGGAAGACTTTCCGACATTGGAGCGGCCGACGAATCCTATTTCCACTAGGTCTCCGGGAGGATAGTCTTTAGGTTTTTCCGCAGCTCTCAAGAAAACCGCACTTACTATTTTCATAACGGGCCTGCCACGTGCCCCAAAGACGATTGTTCATTGAGTACAAGTGGAAATTTCCCTGATCAATTTTTTTCTCGTATCAATCTTCCGAATGTTCCGGTTTCGATTGCGCTCTTATTTTACCACTTCAAGATTCTTTTTACGAATCTCTTTATCAAGATCGAGCTGAAATTTTACCGGACCTCTTTCACCATTTGAATAAACCTTATGCAAACCATATTCCGATTCCGGATCCGACCAAGAAGTGAAGATCGCCGCATGACCTTTAGGAAATCCGGTTTTCTCAGCTTCTACAAATTCCAAGGGAGCTAAGGCGCTGGGAGGCTCTACAAGTTCATCATCAAGTCCGTAACAAATGAGTAGTTTGATTTTTCTTTCCTCTAATCTTTTGAGATTCAAACGGCGGCCAAAGAGCCTTATGGGGAGTTCCCCGTCCCCTGAGATGGGAACAGAATAGGACAAACGACTCAGGTTTGTAATTGAAATAGGCAAATCGGTTCTATCGTATACAAGCCAATGATTAATGGCTGCAGCAGTCTTCCCCGGCGAATCCTTTCCGCGATCGACCAGTTTTGTAAAGTTTTCGAAGTCTCTAAAGAAGCTGAAAACCGGGGACTCCTTTTCAATGCTCTTAAGCTTATAAACCCAACTCATTATGTCGCCGTCGACCACATTGTTGCCGTTCGCCAAAGTCTTTATGGAATATTCCAGATTTCGGAACTTCGGAGAAATACTCTCTATATAACTTCTCAAACCCTTGCTGCGCGTACCGTCAATGGGGGATGCACACGTGATCATAGCATCCACCAAGCCGTCCAACTCTCCGCTTAACAGTCCCGCCATGAGAATAAATCCACCTTGACAGACTCCTGCCAAGGTTAAAGGTTTTTCATGTCTGGATACGAGCAGCTCTGAAAAGCGTCTCGTATCAAGAACGTCATCTTCACCGGACATTGTCTGCACAGCCGAATTTTCGTTGATATCCTTAATAATCCTCGCATAAGTGGGGATTCCTTTATTTGCAAATGCGTGAACAAAGCTTTTTTGCTCTCCGGGTAAAAAGGCGAGTATATTTGGGCCAAGAACGTACGGATGCCCTATGAGAATCGGCTTTATGTCCCACTGAGTCTCGACTCCGTGTTGGTTTGGTAGGACCCTGTATAAGAACATACGATCCGTTTGGTCTACCAACTCGTATCCGTCCGTATCAAATTGGAAACCAAAATCTTCATCTACGGATTTAACCATTTCCGGAAATTCCAAAACGAGATCGTTTAAAACACGGTTTTGCTCCCTGAGGAAATCTTCAACGTCTTCTCCCCTTCCAAAACCTACGGTATTCATTAGCGACTTGGTAAATTTTTCGGAGTTTTCGAGAATAACCTTGGAAGACTGTTTACCTGACGCCATGAGTGCATTGTGGGCAAGCATGATATTCCAGGAAACGAGTTGTAATGCTTCTGGTAGGCCCACTCGGTTTCCGTTTTCCGAATTACTTTGAACACGACTGAAAATGTTGGAGGCCTTTAACATTGGATTTGCAAAATCGTGCATATATTTTGCCAATCCAGCCCAGAAAAGCATATAAGAGCTTGTTGCATTCACAAGTGTGGACAACATTTTTTTGTTAACCAAGATAGTACACCTCACAATTAATCAATTCATATAACCTGATCACCAAAATAACCAGCAATTATGACCTAAAAATGTGCCTATTTGTAAAAAAGTCAAGTAGAGAGCGTATTTAGAACTACCTTCCGTGTCTCGGGTCGGATCTGTTCATGAGCACTTGAAGAATCAGCTAATTCAAGACTACATAGACTCTCTTCGTATTTCTGTGGTGAAAGCCTGAACGAATTGGTAGAATTACCGCCTCAGAGCACACAAGTCATAAAAGGGCCATCAGATTGGAGGATGATAATGGCACATTATCCTGAGTTGACCGGAAAAGTTGCCATTGTAACCGGTGGAGGAAAAGGGATAGGCAGAGAAATCGCCTTGGCGCTGGGTGAGTCCGGCGTAAAAGTGGTGGTGGCAGCCAGAACGGAACACGAAATATCCGCAGTCGCTCAGGAAATTATCTCCAAGCGGGGAAGTGCCCACTGGGTAGTCACCGATATAAGCAGTTCAGATCAAGTAAATAATGTAATTTCGGAAACTACCGGGAAATTCGGCGGCATCGATATTGTGATAAATAATGCCGCTCGCAGCTTTTTGAGACCACTAATTGATCTTCGAGAAGATGGATTCGATAAAATTTTCGCCACAAATGTAAAAGGCTGCTTTCTCCTGAGTCGGGAAGCAGCAAAGATAATGATGACCAGGGGCGGCGGCCGCATAGTTAATATCACAACAATCGGAGCCGAGCGAGGCGGTCCGATGATGGGTGCATATCACGCGAGCAAGGCGGCCGTTAAAATGCTCACCATGTGCATGTCCGTAGAATGGGCCCCTATGAATGTCCTCGTCAACTGTGTTGGTCCAGGCCTCACGAGAACTCATTTCAGTGAACCTATTTGGGCCAATCCCGAGCTGGAACGCCAGTTGACGGCACGCATTCCGCAAGGCCGACTGGCAGAGACCCGCGACATAGTTGGATCCGTCCTCTTCCTATGCTCCGATTCAGCTAACTTCATAACAGGCCAAAGTTTGTATGTCGACGGAGGAACTCTGGCGAATTCTTAAAAGGAGACCCTTCATGAACAACCCTGATTCATGGAAACCGTTTTTCGATGTGATCAATAACCCGTGGGAATACGCGTCCAGAATCAAATTAGATGGGGAACGTAAGTTAATAGCGCATCTGCTGCCTGATGTTCCGGAAGAAATCATACATGCGTCAGGAGCATTACCCGTTGCAATTGAAGGAGCTGGGCGTCAGGTGGGGCGAGCCCAAGCGGTTATCCCGGGGTACACATGCAGTCATGCCATGGGGTACCTGGAAATGGGTCTGGACGGAACATTTTCGGGGGTGGATGGGTTCATAGTACCATACGTTTGTGATACGACTCGCAACCTGTTTCACATATGGAACAGCTGCTTTCCCGAGAAGAAAAACGAGTTTTTGCGTCTTCCGAAAAATCTGACATCATCATACGCAAGAGAGTATGCTTTAGCGGAATTTGAAAGACTCCAGCTTACGGTATGCTCTTGGACCGGCATTAGTCCGGATAAACAAAAACTTACCGAATCCATCAAGCTTTACAACCAAAGCAAATCTCTTCTTAGACGAGCCTATGCCGAGCACCGCAAGAACCCTGAAGTGTGGACCATAGATCGTCTGCGGCTTCTTACGGTTTCGGCAATGAAATCGCTGAGAGAGGATCACGTAACTTGGATGGGTGATCTGCCCTGGAACGAAGACTCTATCGAGTATAAGAGTGAAAGAATTCCTATTTATGTCCGTGGAAAAATCTGGGACCCTCCAGGTCTCACCGAATTGTTGCATCAGCTCGGGTTTCATCTGGCAGGTGACGAGGTTACCACAGGTTATCGCTCATGCTGCAGCGATGTGGATGAATCAATCGATCCTTTAATGGCTCTTGTGGATAAATTTTTCCGAGTTCCAGCCTACACCGGTTATCACATGGATCCAAAACTCCTTGTGAGCTCCTTTTTGGAGAGAGTGAATTCGTCCGAAGCCATCGCAGTAATTCTGCTGAATCCCAAGTTTTGTGAGGCCGCCGGGTTTGACACTCCTGATCTTCAGAAAGCCCTAGAAGAAAACGGGATTCATGTTCTTGTCCTTGAGACTTCCGCAAAAGGAGTCGGGCTGGATCAGATTCGATTGAGATTAGAGGCTTTCAGAGAAATGATCGGCGGAGATCTTTTGTACGACTGATTTGCCGGCATCTACAGATTCACGGAGGTCGCAAATTGATTCCCATTGAGACTCTTAAGCAGCTCAAGCAAATAAATATCGATTATTACGGAAATGCCCACATGGCTAAACAATCCGGAAAGTTCATAGCCTATGTCAACGCATTTACCCCCGTAGAGCTTCTGTACGCAATGGATTTCATCCCGATTTACCCTGAAAATCACGCCGTTATTATCGGTGCCCGTAAGATGTCCGTAGAAGTCGCAACGGCTGCAGAGCAAATGGGTTATTCCATGGATTTATGCTCCTATGCTCGTTGTGATTTGGGTTCGATAAAGACGGGACTCAGTCCAACATGGGGCTTGCCGAAACCGGACTTGCTGCTCATTTCCAACAGCCAATGCGGAACACTGACGAAGTGGTTTGAAGTCCTCAGCCGATATTACGACTGCCCAATGTTTTTGATAGATGTTCCGCATTCCGGAGACGCACAACTTGATCAAGCAGCCGAGAAATACATAAGCCGACAGCTGGAGGATCTTACTCTGCTGTTGGAAAAAATATCAGGTCGGAAATTGGATCAATCCCGATTAAATGCCTCGATAGAATCATCGGCGGAAGCTTCCCGACTATGGACAAGGGTTCTCGAATTGGGTGCTGAAACGCCGTCACCCATTTCAGTCTTCGATCAATTTATCTCAATGGCCCCGATAGTAGCTCAACGAGGAACGCAGGTCCCCGTAGATTTTTACGCAACTCTCGTCAACGAACTGGAGTACAGGGTAAAAAACGGCATAGGAGCCTGTGATCGTGAACAGTTCAGGTTATTCTGGGATAATTTACCTATTTGGCCCGAGTTGCGGTCCCTTTCAACTCTTCTTGAATCCCGCGGCGCCGCCCTTGTGGCATCTCTCTACACGTGGGCATGGGCTAGATTATCGGTTGGAGTAACTGATCCAATAGGTGATTGGGCAAAGCAGTATCTCTATACCGCTAACCTACACATGGAGCGCAGAGTAAATGAATACTGCGAGATGGCCGAAAAATTTCACTTGGATGGATTCCTGTACCATTCAAATCGAAGCTGCAAGTTCGTTTCACAAGATATACCCCGTGTGAGAGAGTTAGTGACGGAAAGGACCGGAATTCCGGGTGTTATATTAGAAGCCGATCACAATGATCCCCGACTTTATTCAATCGATTCCCTTGAAAGGCAAATCACCGGATTCTTAGACATCGTAGCTTCAAGAAAGTCACTCAATTAGTGAGAGGTAGGGTTAGCTTTACAGAGTGTAAATGCGGTTACCTTAATGGAGATCGATTAGGTTTATGTCCGATTTGTGAGATTTGATTTGTGGCTCTGAAGCACTGCTTCCAGCTGCACCAAACCTTGTTGGGTGAGGGCATGGCTGTTGCAAATGGCTTTTGCGTGTGCAATGTTGAGTTTCTCAATTTCGCCTTATTAAATTGGAAAAGATATGCTCCACACGAGAATTTTGTTGATAGACGACGAAGAAGCATTTTTAGCGGCTATGAAGAAACGCCTCACAAAGAGGCACATGCTTATAGAATGCGCATCCTCCGGTCCAGAAGGATTGAACAAGCTTGCAGAAAATTCGGATATTGACGTGGTAATTCTTGATGTAAAAATGCCGGTCATGGACGGTATAGATACTTTAAAGGAAATCAAGAGAACCTTTCCCCTTATAGAAGTAATCCTGCTGACTGGGCATGGGACTTTTCAATCCGCTATTCAGGGAATGAAAATAGGTGCATTTGATTACCTGATGAAGCCATGTGACCTTGAGGAACTCCTGATCAAAGTGGAAGAGGCCAAAAGGAAGAAGAGAAGGCACATGGAAAAAATTATGGAAGCATCGGAAAAATCTCAGACCCGATAACCGGGTGTAGGCTTATAAACTATTTATTCTTCCACCCTGTTTCTCTCAAGGAGAATGGACATGTTGGTCAAAGATTGGATGTCAAAAAAAATCATTACACTTGATGTGAACGACACTATGCAGCATGCGATAAATGTCTCCATGGAAAATAGAATCAGCATGATGCCGGTGATGGAAGAAGGAAAGCTGGTCGGTATAATTACGGATAGGGACTTGAAGCGTGCCTCTCCTTCAGATGCCGCCCTCATGGACATCCAACAAATACTCTACCACTTATCAAGGTTGGAAGTGGGTGCCATTATGACTCGGTACCCTATCACTATTCCTATTGATTACACCATTGAGGAAGCAGCTGAAGTGCTCAGATCGAATAGAATCTCCGGGGCTCCGGTGGTGGACTCAGACGGTATAATTCGAGGATTGATAACCAAGAACGATCTATTCAAAGCCCTCATAGCAATAAGTGGATTGTCGAAACGCGGAGTTCAGTTCGGTTTTGTTTTGCAAGATGTCCCGGGGTCGATCAAGACCGTGACGGATATCATCCGAAAATATAATGCAAGACTGGTAAGCATTCTGTCCTCGTATGAAAAGGCCCCGGAAGGTTTTCGCCATGTCTACATACGGGCATTCAATATTGACAGAGAATCACTAAATAATATGGTGGAAGAGTTGCGTTCGACTGCACAAATGACGTACATGGTTGATCATCGTGAAAACATAAGGGAGATTTATTCCTCCTAAGTTTCACAATATTATTGAACGTTGCCCCTTTGCAAAGGATGAGGACCCCTTCTTCAGCCGGTATCTTAAGCCTTAATTGTAACTCCTGACTATAAAGCTTCACTCTTGTGAGCCTTCGTGTTACTATTTTGCTCCCCAAGTAATTACATTCTGCTAAATTTCGTAGATCGAGTGTCCGCAGTTCGTCGATTAGTCATCATAAAATGTTGGGCCTGTACATGATATATGGAAGGAGATTTCCATGCCGGTGATAACAGTTTGCGTGGGCAGTGCGTGCCACCTGAAAGGTTCCCACGACATAATAAACTACTTCAAGGAAGCAATACAGCAGGCAGGTTTGGAAAATTCCGTTGAACTCAAGGGAACCTTCTGCATGGATAAGTGTACCGACGGAGCAAACATTTTGATAGACGAAGAGCTCTTTCACGCTGGATCAGTTGAAGACGCAGAGAAAATCTTTCAAGAAAAAATCCTCAATACAAAATAAGGGGGTAAGCCATGGAATCAGCTTCCCGCAGGAGAGTTCCATGGAAGAGCTGGAGTGAATTCACCGGCTGGGCTCAAGATTTCTCCTTGAGGCAAAAAGTGCTCGGCGGTTTTTTGGCCGTTGTAATCGTAGTGGGACTCGTTACAAGTCTCGTGGGCACAAAGCTCGCCCGCGATACTATTTTTGAACGAGCTCGCATGCGTTTATATAGCGACCTCGCCATGGCTTCCTTTATGCTCAAGAGTTCCCAGGAGAATATTGATTTGAAAGTTCGGCTCTCCTCCGGATCCGACAAGCTTGCCCAACTCCTTCAAGGTCGCGACGTAGCTTCTCTGAATTCCAGACTGTCTTCTATTGCTGAAAAGAATGGTTTCGATTTTCTCGTCCTTGTTGACGAAAAGGGATCATTTCTTGCCGGGAACTCAACACAAGCGGGGCAAGGAATCAATTTGTCGGCGGACCCGTTATTGAAATCCGCCCTGAACGGAAAAGATAAATCTGGAATTCGTGTCATCCCCAATGAGACTGTTTTCGCTCTTAATCCCAAGTTAAGCTCCAAGATAGATTCCGACAAACTTAAATCAACAATGGTCATTGAAGCTGCCCATCCGGTGTTTCTGAATGATAAGGTGATAGGTGCGCTCTTTGGCGGCATACTCCTAAACACCGACCGATCTTTGGTCGAAAACATTTCTCTGCGACTCTTCCGTGGCGAGATTTTTGATAAACGGGAAGTCGGATTCGTAACGATCTTTCAGGGCGATCAGGCTATCAGTTCAAGTTTGAAAGATAAAAGCGGAGTTCTTAAAACCGGCTTTAGAGCGGATGAACAAGTGCGAAGAAAGGTGCTTGCTCAGGGTGAGTCTGAAATAACCTGGGAAACCTGGCATGACGAATTATATTTGGCCGCAGCAGAACCAATACGGGATGGGGAAGGCAAAATTGTTGGCGCAATCCAGGTTGCAACGCTCGAAAAACCGATCACTGATGTGATCCATGGTTTAGTCGCTACATTTTTGACGGTAGCTTTGATTGGTGTTCTCTTGATGGGAGCCATAACGTATTTCTTGGTGAAATGGATTAACAGACCTCTGGAGCAGATGCTACACGCGGCACGCAATGCGGCTGAGGGAGACTTAAGTCATGAAGTTCCCGTCATAGCAAGGGACGAAATAGGCGAATTGGCCGCCACTTTCAATTTGATGATTCGGAACCTCGCCGAATCTCGCAATCGTTTGGAAGAATGGGGAAAAGAGCTGGCTTCAAAGGTCGCTGTTCAAACGGGTGAACTGAACCAGGCCATGGAACAGGTAGCAAGGGTCAAAAAATTGGCTTCATTGGAAAAAATGGCTGACGGCATGGCCCATATAATGGCTCACATTTCAGATCCTCTTGTAACGTTTGATGGACATAACGAGGAAACGGGAACTACAACCAAAATACTGGTTTTGGACTCAGATGAAAACGTTTTGGAAATCTGCCGCAGAATTTTCGAAAGTGAAGG
>CAZTJA010000021.1:0-4716 GCA_964613745.1 uncultured Syntrophaceae bacterium | reverse complement strand
TGGACTCAGATGAAAACGTTTTGGAAATCTGCCGCAGAATTTTCGAAAGTGAAGGCTTTGAAGTTACTATTAGTCGGTCTGTAAGCGAAGCGCTCGATGAGCTTGAGAAGGAATTCTATGAAGTAGTGGTTGCCGATGTGGATATGCCGGAAATGGGGGGTCTCGAGCTGTTAAAAGAAATCAAAGGCAGGCAACCTGAAGTCATCGTCATTATGACCGCTCCTTTCAAGGCGACTGAAACAGCAGTCGAAACTGTGAAGCTCGGTGCATTCGATTACATTCCCAAGCCCTTCGGCCCGCATCAAATTCTGCTGATGGTTTACACGGCCCTGCAGGGTCGAGAAATGCTGGCTAAAACTCGTAAGCAGCACGCGGAACAAAGAGCCGAGTTGATTTTCCAACGGCTGCCAGTTGCTATTGCTCTTGCCGATAAAGCTCACAGGGTGGTCTATCATAACCGAGCGTTTCTTGAACTCGCAGGAATCGACGGGGAAGAAACAGTTAAGGGAAGAACTTTTCAGGAATTATTCGGCGTCGATCCTCTGGACAAGACGGAAGAAGATTCCGCTTCACGATGGCTTCATTTAGAGAATTTAGGACGAACAGCAAAGCTGTACAAATTCGAATTACCCGAAGAAGACCTCAGAGTTTTAATGCTTCTGGACATTACCGAAACAGTAATGAAAGACCAGCAGGCAGACGTATTAAAGGCGGAAACCATAAACAAGGCACAACAAGTTATTCACCAGCAGATGCGGGTTGCACAGGAGATTGCCGGCTTGCTAGGTGAAACGACTGCAGAAACAAAAGCGGCACTTTTTGAATTGATGAAATTGGCACGGGAGGGAGAGAAGCCATGACCGTGCCGCTCTTTATCGAATCTGGGGGTGCCCACATCTGTAAGTACGGAGAGATTCTGTGTGGCGACTCACTTGCGGTAAGCCCGATTTCCGGCGGAAAGTTGATGGTGCTTTCAGACGGGCTGGGCAGCGGTGTAAAAGCAAATATTCTTGCGACATTGACCACAAGAATAGCCATGCGTTTGATGGAAAGAGGTCTTCCCCTCGAAGAAGTCGTGGAAACGCTAACCGATACGCTGCCGGAATGTAAGGTCCGGAAAATCGCTTATAGCACATTTACTCTTCTCAAGGTTCTCGATGACGGCAGCGTCTATTTGGCCGAGTTCGACAATCCACCTACTTTCTTCCTCAAGCGAGGCTACGTAAGTAAACTAAGTTATCGGGACAGAGTCGTCGGTACGAGGAAAATCCGTGAAGCTAGGATAAAGGCCGAAGCCGGAGACTGGCTCGTTATGGTCAGCGATGGAGAAATCCATGCCGGCATCGGAGGCCTGCTTAATCTTGGATGGGATTGGGACAAGATAGCGAAATTCCTTGAAGTTCAGATCTATGAGGACGCATCCGCACAAAAAATCGCTCAGGTTCTCGTAGATCAGGCCAAGGACCTGTATGAGAGTAGACCCGGCGATGATACTACAGTCGGGGTGTTCAAGATCCGCCCAAAGCGATTCGCGTCCTTTATGATCGGGCCTCCGGTAAGAAAGGAACATGATGAGGCGGTCGTGAATCATTTTCTGCAACTCCCCGGAAGGAAAATCGTAAGTGGAGGCACGACGGCGGGCATTTTAGCCAAAACTCTCGGGAAAGATGTGGTCGTCGATTTGTCTACGATGACCAACAAAATTCCTCCTATTGGTAAGCTTGAGGGCATAGATTTAGTCACTGAAGGTGTCCACACGGTAAATCATGCACTTGAAATATTAGAAACCATTAAAGACTCCGACGAGTTGGTCGGCCAAAGGGACGGAGCGGGTAGACTTGCTTGGGAGTTTCTCAATGCGGATCAAATAACTATTTTTTTAGGGCAAGCAATCAATCCGGCCCATTTGAATCCGAATCTCCCGCAGGAGATGGGATTTAAGAGTAGAAGCGTGCAGGCAATTGCCAACCTTTTGCGAGAGCGCGGGAAAGAGGTTTTACTTGAAATACATTAATTGCTTCGGAGTTGTTTAGATGAAGAAGACCAGAAAACCGGAATTGAGCGCAAGTTCCGGGTGTCCAATTTGTGTTCAGGAAAATCGATCGATTGATGAATTCGATTTCATCACTGTTTTGGGTTTGATGAAGGAATATAATTGGAAGGAGATTTGGAAGAGATACTTGTCGGGAGACAAACCGAGCGACAGCATCAGCCTTTATGCATCGTCATCGAGGTATTTCCTGGAACTCCATGTGCAGAAGATGCGACGAATTATACTATCGGAGAAGTTCAATACTAACCCTTTTTTCATGCAGCAGGTCATTCAAAGAATGGCGGCATGCCATTCCCACGATCTCATTATGGAAAAGATCCGAAAGCAGGGAATAGATACCGGAGAAAATCCCGTAAGTTTGTCTTGCTCGATGGGCAACACTATCGTCGATTTTATTGCAAATAAGAACGAGCCTTTTCAGGCACGAAATCAGACCCATTACGGAAAGACGCCCATTGAGTCGCAGGAGAAAAGACCGGCCGACATTTATGATCTGTCGTCGACACTTTATCTATGCCAGCAAAATTTAACTGATATTGTTTTTCGTCGTTATGGAAATTGGAGCGGTAGCATACCGGAAGTCCACCTGAATACTAAGGTCGGATCATATGAAGTTAACCTGACGGTTCGTCTACGATCAACCGAAATGCAATTAATCATTCCCCCTCCAGGTAATGCATCGGTCTACACAATCCATCAGGTACTTCAACGTATGAACTTTGGACATGCTCCTGAACTTATTCTGAAAGAAATGTCGGATGTGGGGTTGGCCGTGACATGGGAACAGGTTCAAACTAACTTCAAGCTGCAGAGATTCATCAACAACACTGAATTACATATAGATTTCAGGAAACTAGCCTAAGAGGGCAATCCGACGTTGTGATTAATGCGTGTGAAATGAAGATTCGTTTCACCTATAATTACTCCAGACCGGATCGTATCGCTTGACATGACAGCATCAACTTGCTATCCTGTCTGAATACCGCGGGGTGGAGCAGCCAGGTAGCTCGTTGGGCTCATAACCCAAAGGTCGGAGGTTCAAATCCTCCCCCCGCTACCAAGTTTCGTATCAACAAGGTTACGGTGTCCCGTAGCCTTTTTTTGTTTTCTTCCCTGGAGCCATTCTTTAACGCTCCCTACCATAATTCAACTCTGCCACTCTTCCCATAGCATTCCGGTCGGCTTATTCTCTGCTTAGCGGTTTCAATGATTTACCCGAATAGGAGACGTCGATGCGGAAGAGATTTCTGATTCTTGTGGGAACTTCTTTGATGTTCGTTGCGGCCATGGTTTTCTCAGCTATGGCGGTGGATTCGGAAAAAATTACTCTGCCCAAGCCTGCGTTTGACAAGAGTAAACCCCTATTTCAAGTACTGAAGGAACGTAATTCCTCTCGGGAATTTTCCGGGGAAGAGCTTCCTGCGCAGCTTCTTTCAAATCTCTTATGGGCTGCATCCGGCATTAACCGATCTGATTCCGGAAAGAGAACAGCTCCAACCTCCTACAATAAACAAGAAATCGATATCTACGTGTCCATGAAGAATGGGGCTTTCCTCTACAATCCCAAAGATCACTCTCTGCAAAAAATTGTTTCCGAGGACATTCGCGAAGCTACAGGAAAGCAGAATTTTGTAAGAGATGCTGCATTAAATTTGGTTTACGTCGCTGATCTCACTCGGATGGGAGAAGGAGACGAAACGACAAAACTGATCACTGCCGCTTGCGATACAGGATTCATAGGTCAGAATGTATATCTGTTTTGCGCGTCTGAGGGATTGGCTACGGTTTTCAGAGCTTCCATCGACAAAGAGAAATTATCGGAAGTGCTTAAGCTGAGGCCTGATCAGAAAATCACATATTCTCAAACTGTGGGCTTTCCAAAAGGAAAATGACCCCTTCAAATTCTTGGCTCTCATGAAAAGATTAGCGGCTCAGGATTGATTTACGAAAAAGTTTAATCATCCTGAGCCGCAGTTTCGATGCAGTACAAAACACTAATGACTAAAACGGGGATTTTCGCACAATACTCTGCTCACGGGCGGGTCCCACCGAAACGAGAGTGATTGGGACATTCGTAAGATGCTCAATTGTCTCTATATAATCCCGAGCATTCTTCGGCAAATCTTCATAAGATCTGCACAATTCCAGAGGTTCGTCCCACCCTTTCAGCTCTCGATATTTGGGAACTATCCTGTCCAGGTCGTGTATATCGGCCGGTATTCGGTCGAATGATTTCCCGTCTAGCTCGTATCCTACGCATACCTTAATGGGCGATATTCCTGTCAAGACATCCATCTTCGTCATGCAAATACCCGTCAAACCATTGAGTCTTACGCTATGATTCACCACGACTAAGTCGAGCCATCCGCATCTACGTGGCCGACCCGTGGTGGCTCCGAATTCAGCGCCTTTGGTTCGAATTTCCTCACCAAGATCATCCTCAAGTTCCGTTGGAAACCCCCCTGAGCCAACTCGAGTGGAGTACGCCTTTACAACTCCCCATATACCGCCGAGTTTATTAGGACTCACTCCTGAACCTGGGCATGCATTTCCGGCTACAACGTTGGAAGAAGTCACAAACGGATAAGTTCCATGATCGATATCGAGTAATGTGCCTTGAGCTCCCTCGAAAAGAACTCTGCTGCCTTCGGCGATTTTGTTTG
>CAZTJA010000020.1:24904-35091 GCA_964613745.1 uncultured Syntrophaceae bacterium | reverse complement strand
ACGACCCGATCTAAGGGGATGTGTAAGTTAAACGTTTATTTTGAGGGTTATCGTTTAAAATTGCAAGGACTAATCAGCTCCGCGATTTTTTTTGCGAAGCATTCTCTGAGAATATCGCATTTACTGGAACACTCGCCCGCCGTAATGATTACGCATTCTGTTTGCCGCATCTTCCCAATGTTTTTTTCCCATCGCAAAAAACTGAGATTCTCTTGCGTTCTTTAAACATAGAGCATCGACCTCCAAAATTTCGAAAATACGCGCCAAGCTGTCCACAATTTGAATGCCGTCCCATGTTTTGCCGGCGTCCATTTTCCGCAACCTATCTACTTCGGTCAACAGAAACGATTTTATTTGAGAGTTCATACATTGATTCGGTTCTTGCGTACCAAGTACGATTAAGCTGTAAAGGTTCGGGCGCGGGTCCGCTGCAGCTAAATTGATTAACCCCTTGATCATGTCCGACGAAAATTCGGAGTTCTTCAAATGGGAATTGATGGCCTGAGTCAACAGTCTGACACCGTCACTGGGGTATTCTAACGAAGGAAATTTGTGATGCTCATCGGATTCTGCTTTTACTAAAACTAACGAATGAGGATCCGCATAGATGCAGGACCACATCTTGCTCTTCGCAAAGAACATCGCCGCATCGAAGTCAATAATATCACTGGAGAAGATGAAAGCGGTCAATCCATACTTATCAGCTAGAGCCAATCGCTCCGCATCAGGGACTTTGACGATCCCCATCATCTTGAAATAGTCCAAGACCACGCTTTCAGGAAAAAATGATTGATCCCGAGTATCGAATAAGAGTTTCACATCGGGTGACTTCCATAGCAGACTTGACGATACTTCCCACCCGGCAAGAATTTTTTCATTTTTTAAATACTTATTTATAAATCCAGGCAAGCTATTGGAATAAGAACCGCTGCTCAGAAGACTTTCCGACATTGATCGTCGTGAGTGCAGAGGATTTGGCCCAACATGGACCGCTACCATCGTATAAAAAACGAGTACTCCCGCTAATACAATTCCCAGAGTCCACATGACGGGACTAGAAAAAAGCTTACTTAAGTGCGGAACAATTCTTTTTACCTTTTCCGAAAATTCAAAAAACTGAAGTTCCTGAAAAATTATCGCAGTGGGGATTACGAGAGCGAATCCTGCGAAAAGTATGAGACGCTGGAATTTGAAAGCAAAGATGATTAACAGTATGCATGTGAAGAGATCGAATACGATGTTGTTTTGTCGGCTTACGATTGCCTCCAGTCGTCTTGGATCTCCCCTCGAGAACGTCAACAATAGAATTACTGAGGCCGACAAGATAGAAATAAAAAAAATGAACCAGAATGTGCTTCCTCCACCAAACATAAAATATTGCGCTGCATTGGAATTCCAGACGGACAACCAATCTGCACTGTACTCCGTCACCGCTTTTGTCCCCAATTGCTTGAACGGCATCAACAGATTTTCTATTCCATATGGATTAAAAATGATGACGGCTATAACGCTTAGACCGAGTGCAAGAGCATCGGTCAAGAATTCTTTCCAAGAATTTCGGTTGTAAAATGGACCTACAATGGAAAAGCTGCAGGCGAGATCGATTGCCGATTTAACGCATATCAATATCAGGCCCAACATGAAAGACCCATGGAAATTCGACCAGCAGACCAGTATGAAAGTAAGCGC
Source organism: uncultured Syntrophaceae bacterium (assembly GCA_964613745.1). Taxonomy (GTDB): domain Bacteria; phylum Desulfobacterota; class Desulfomonilia; order Desulfomonilales; family Desulfomonilaceae; genus CAZTJA01. The sequence goes on along the minus strand of CAZTJA010000020.1, from coordinate 33,402 downwards.
CAAACTTTTGAAAATAGGAGAGAGTTTTGCCCGGATTGCATACAGGAAAATGCAGAACCAGAACACACCAAAATTTTCGGGGCGTAGACCAAGAAAGGGTCCTATCGTGAGTAGACCCAAACAGCAGGACAGAGCGGTACTATCCGGCGAAGCTCCGGACCTCCTTGCTCCGGAATACACTGCCATTAGGCAGGATATGAGCAGTACTATTTTTACGCCGACCGGACCTGACGGTCCGAGATGATCATAAGCCAAGAACAGAAGCACATGACTCAACCAGGCTTGATTAATCCATATCTTTCCTTGTTCGGTAATGGACCATTTATCCGGTTGCGCTACTCCACGTTCAATGATGTCACGCCCCGACGCAAAGGACAGCCACAAATCCTCGTTGACATAGGATGTTGAAATTGCGGAGAGAAATAATAGTGCTAGAGCAATGAATGGAAGAATTACAGAAAGGGAGTTTCTGCCGTAAACAGCCGCTCCCATTAGTGCGCCTCGATTATTTTGAGCGCAAATTCCGCTCCGTACAGCCTCAGAATGCAGGCATCAAGTAGATTCCAAACTTCAGGCTCGATGTTCTTTTGAACAGGTGAATTCGAAAGAAGTTCAGCCGATGCGGCAATTACCTGTGAAACGGCGCGCTCCATTGTCCCCTCCGGTAGAATGCGATGAGACACGGTAAGCGCTCTCTCCAGACTCGTGCAGTCAAGGGCTTTTTCATGTAAGTCAATGGCATTCTGCGGTTGATCTTTCATGAATGATTCCCAATCAAATCGTGGAACGGGTAAGGCTCCGAGTTCCGCTGCCGAAATATAGTTGTTGGTACTCGTTAATTTTATTCGCAAATTAAGTAAACGTGAATTCAGTATTCCCAGCAGAAAGTTTACCGGGACTTGCAGATCCGTAAGGTAATTGGTCATGTCCCCCATTAGCATTCCGGGTCGTACAAGTGCTGCTTTTAGGCGAGTCTTTGTATGCAAGTTTACGACGCGTCCAACTCCAATGCGCTCATTCTCCCAGGGGACAGTTTTGTTCAGAAATGTAGATTGAGCCGCTTTTCGTTCACATAGTTCAGACTGCACCCAATCCAATCGCTCCGGTTTTGCCGGGTGGTCGAGATGAAACTGCCGGATATGTTCACCTCTTATGAGCGGATAGCCGGTTTTCTGAGTACTTAACCATTGTCTGTAAACGGTAATATTGATTTCACCCTGCCTTATGGTTGCTACGGGCGAATGGTTTAGGTCTCCGGATAGAGGAGGAATTTCCTCTAGTAATTCAAATAGCTTCTTTTCCAATTCGTCTTTAATTATGGGAATGCGACAATTCCTAGAATCGAAGATTTTGTCCTCCAAAGTGATCTCGGGGCCTTTTAGCGGCTTGTCCGAGTAGCGATACCAAGATCCTAGTGCGAACCGTTTAGTTGGATGACCTTTTTTCACGATCAAGATTAGTAGTTCCTGAACTATGTTCTGGAAGAATGGTGACTTTTCCGGGATCAGTGTTGCTTCAATGATTTCTGAATCTTGCAAAACAACTTTTCGTATTTTGGAAGCGGTAGTATCGGAAAGAAAAGTTGCCGGGATGAGAAAGCCCAATACTCCCCCTGGTTTCAGCAGGGCCAATGATCTCTCAAGCATGAGTCTATATAGATTTATCTTACCGGAGCAGCAGCGATAGTGGTTTCTGTAATAATCCTGTTCCCATGTTCTCCTCGTAAGACCCGACTCTTTTACGGAAAGCACCTCATATGGCGGGTTGCCTATCACGAGATCAAATCCGGCAGACGAATCGAAAACGAGTGGAAATTCTTCCGACCAAACGAACTCTTTTGCTTCCGAGCATTCTTTGGGTGACAGGGCAAATTCCTTATTAACCATTGGACGGAGGATTTCGCCTACCAGTGCGTTCCCCACTTTCAAATTGGAGTTTAAATCATCAGGGTCAGCGTCACAAACCGCAGCTAAATGGTGACGAGCAATAGTGATTGCAATGGGATCCAGATCGACACCGAAAAGGCAGTCTGCAGCAATTGTTTTTTTGAGATTTTCGTCTCCCGTCTTAGGACTTTGCGCAGATGGTCCCACATTGGCCAATTTATGCAGAGCTGCAACAAGAAATCTTCCGGTTCCGACTGCAGGATCGATGACCTTCACTCTTGAAATGTCTTTACCAGGCCTAAGCGCTTCGATTGCTCGATCCGCAATGTAAGATGCAAGTTCAGGCGGAGTATAGAATAGTCCTTGATTGCGTTTCGTCTTCTTACTTTCGGTGAGACTGATAGTGCCGTCAGAATCACTAATTTGAAAGGATTTGAGACACTCGTATATGTCCGCGATTAAATCGAATCGATTGTCATTTTCCGAGTGCAGTAATTCTTGCACGGATTGCAGTCTCAACAAATGTAGGATGTACCCGTTAAGGTGCTTTTCACAATTCGGTAAGAAATCCGATTCCCGGTATTCCCTGGAATCTAAAACAAACTTTCGAAATTCCTCAAGAAGCTTTGTTTTCCAGAAATGTTTGTGGTGGTCGATGGGCATGCTACTGTGTAAGCAAGGTCTTTCGAGGCGAGGTTAAATCCTCTCGAACACTTGACGCAATTTGGACGGGTGCTGTACATGTGAAAAGAGCGAAGATAATTCCGAGAGTTCTCATGGTGATGACAAGACTATTCATTACTTTTCTTTTGTTTATCTTAATCCTGATGAATTCTCTCTTGTTGCCGAATCTTTTAGCTCAGGTTTCGAAAAACAACAATTTTTCTTCCGATGTGCCTTTGTTGCCGCCCATTCCGGGAACGTCGGATTTTCCGATTCCACCTTTGTTGAACTCAACCGAACAGAATGTTTCAAAATCAAATAACAATCCGGATGCTAAATCCAAGTCGCCAATTTCTTTATGGAGTTCTTCGGACTTCATCGCTGTCCCGGGCGGTGAAATTGAAATAGGAAGCCGTCCCGGTGAGGGCCGTCCGGACGAAAGACCCGCCAGAGCAATCCACATTTCAGACTTTGAAATCAGCCGAGATTTGGTTTCTGCGGGCAATTTTTGTCGATTTCTGAATGAAACCGGAGATCGGGCCCGCGATGGATCACCAAAGATTAACTTAAATTGTCCTGATTGTCCCATAGTCAAAATAAATGAAAAATACATTCCCAAACAAAACTCGGCCGAAAAGCCCATAGTATGTATAAATTGGTTTGCTGCCGTCGAGTATGCGGAGCGAGTTGGTGGAAGGCTCCCCACATCGATCGAGTGGGAAAAAGCTGCGAGTCTTATGGGCAACAGAGCGAATGATGTGATTATGATCACAAATTCCAATATAAAACCCGGAGAAAAGCAGTTGACGGGCAATTTTTGGGAGTGGTGTTCAGACTGGTATTCTAACGATTACTACGCCGAGATGCCCGCACAAAATCCTCCAGGACCGTCCCTGGGTCAGGAGAAGAACATTAGAGGCGGTTCCTGGGCTGGGTCGGAATCTTCGAAAAGAACGAAGAATCGACATAGGGCAGCTCCCCAAGGTTACTTTGGAACAGTCGGTTTCAGAGTAGTCAAAAATTGATAAAGCCACACATTGAATAAAATCGACAAAGTAAATACGGTCCCAAACCTCACTACAAGGGAAGCCATAGCAGCTCTAACGGTTTTTGGACTCTTCTTTTTCGCTTCCTCTCTGCTGGACGCTCCTCTTGATTCTCCTCCGGAATTTTCCGGGGCTCCCAGCGAGAACGTCAAAGCGCCTTGGATATTCCTGGGCATACAATTTCTACTTAGGCATATTGATCCATTGCCGGCTGGAATAGTTTTTCCTTCTCTCATAATAGCCCTATTGATCGGGGCATCTTTTCTCAGCTCAAATTGGTCCAGAGTTCTGTTTTGGTCTTCGGTTATCCTTGTACCGGCACTTACGGTCATCGGGTACGTTCTATGAATTCGAGGCTGAATGTCATTGTAGTCACACTTGGTCTGATTGTTCTAATCCTTGGTTTACTGGTGTCTTGGCATCGTTCCGCATCGCCGGAATGGTACCAGTACCAGCAGAAGGCCATGGCGTTGCAACTCGAAAGGAAGTCGAAGGAACTTGCTGCTGAATCTGATCCGGAAAAGAGGAAATTACTCGAAACCTCGATTCGGCTGCTCAAGACAAAAAAGCCTGAGATCATTGAAATTTCTCCATTTGGAGGAAAATTGCCCGTCGAGCGGTGCCTCACATGTCATTTCGGAATTGAAGATATGTCGCAATCTCACCCGAATAGTGTTTTCGGGTGCGTGATTTGCCATGGAGGAAACGCGCCGGACCTGAGCGTTCAGGGTGCTCACAAGAATCTTCGCGGCGGAAAGAATCCGTCTGATCTGGAAAACGCCGTCGCATCGTGCGGTGGGGGAAACATTCAAGGAATCACCTGCCACGGTTCGAGAGAAGACAAGCTGCTGAATAGAGCTGAACACGTCCAAACATCCTTGATGTCAACAAACGCCGGAATCATCGGCATACTACGATTTCAATGGGGAGTTGACGATATTTCGAATTTTCGTTTCGGGATCCAGCCTGTGACTGACGGCGTCCATTCTTTGAAGCAAATACCCCCGGAACGGCCGCAAAAGGATCTTGTAGATCTATCCAATAGTCACTTTCGGAAATTCTGTGGATCTTGTCATTTATGGGGGAGCAGATCGGGTGAAAATGTTCAAAGACGTGCCGGGTGCGCTTCATGCCACGGCACTTATGGTTCAGGCTACCTTGGTGGCGACCCCACAATCGACAGAAAGGATCCGTCACGTCCCACAACCCATTCTTTAACGAACAAAGTGGCGGATGAAAGATGTAAATCCTGCCATAATAGGAGTGCCCGGATCGGATTGAATTATCATGGTGAAATGGAGAGTTCTCAATACGGCACTCCCTACGTAAACGGAACCCTGAACCACCACGAAATAGATGGTCGATTCATGTGGAAACTGGTTCCCGATATCCATTCTGAAAAGAAAATGGCTTGCATTGATTGCCACACGGGGCAGGACACCATGGGCGACGGCCATCTTTACCCAAGAATGAAAGATCAGGTGGAAATCAGGTGTGAAGACTGCCATGGATCTCCAAGCAAACCGCCGGAGACAATGCGGGTTTCGAAATGGGATCCTCTGGTAACAAGTCTCTTGAGAACTTCTCCACTGAAGGCTACCGAAGGGGACACGATCCTCAAAACCTCTAAGGGCCGACCAATGCCTAATGTGCGGGTGACTGATAAAGGTATATTTCTAACCGCAAAAATAACAGGGAAAGATCATCCGGTTCGTGTAATTACCGGAAAACGTGACGGACACGCAATCAAGGGCCATGAACGTTTAGAATGTGACGTTTGCCACAGTGCCTGGAGCCCTCAATGTTATGGTTGTCATCAAGCATTGGATTTTCGATCGGAAGCCAAGGACCATTTGTCTCAAAAATCTTCTATTGGACGCTGGTCCGAGGGGAGGAATTATTTCAGGTACGAACGGAACATTCTCGGGATCAATTCAAGGGGCAAAGTGGGCATTTTAGTACCAGGGTGCCAGGTCTGGAACTCGGTGATAAGCCCCGACGGAAAAATTCTTGGCGGCTATGACTCAAAGATCATGCCGCTGAAAAACGGCCTTACATCCATAGCCATGGGATCAACCCACCCTCACACAACGCGGAAGGAATCTCCCCGATGCATTGAGTGTCACTTAGACCCGAAAGCGTTGGGACTGGGCGACGGCATGTATTCCGTCGACGGTAAGGGAATACAATTGGAAGCTCAGTTCGATTCTAAAAGTTCCGGACTGAACATAGACTTCTCCCTTGAATCCATAGTGGACTCAGAGGGAAAAAATTTGCAGAGCACGTCACATCCTGAGAGTAGAGGTTTTAACAAAGAAGAGCTGAAAAAAATCATCAACATTTCTCAATGTATAGTATGCCACGACAGGTATGACGATCCGGTCTGGCGACTTCCCGGACCATACTTTTTGCGGCCTCCCTGCCGTGCCGCTTTGGAACATATCGCGCCTTCCAGCCGCCCTAAGCACGATAAATAGTCCGACAACCATATGAAAGAGTTTGGATCCTAATTAACCTACCTAGAGTAGACTTATCAGCCCCGCAACAGAATTGTGACGTTTAATTCGTGAAGCTTTGGGTCCGTGCTCCTTTTCGGAATGCTATTTCTGAATTTTCACTTGAATTACCAAAGTTTTCTGGATAAAGGACAGGTGGCTTTATTTCTCCCGAGGCCAATCGGAGTGCTCGATGAATCGTAAGACGCTCATGTTCGCTGAAATGGCTCTTCTACTGTCCGTAGGGAGCATACTTACTTTTTCATCCGCACTTGCCGAAACCAGTTCGAGCGTAAACAAAGAAATAGAAAACTTCGTAGGAATATATTTCGATGCGTATCAGAAGAAGGATGTGGGAACAATAATGTCGCTCATTGCTCCCGATCCTGATGTGGTATTCGTTGATTCAGGAGAGGACCAATTCCCGAACGGTCGCTATGAAGGAGCGGAACAGATCCGCAAGCTTTACGAACGCGAATTCGAGCAAGTAAAAGGTTTAAGGGTCAAGCACGACAGATTGTCTACGGGACACAGAGGTAATCTGGCATGGTTTACGACGGATTTTATTGCCGATGTGGATCTTGGTGAAGAGAAACTTCGCGTTCCAGGCCGCTGGACTGCAGTTGTGGAAAAAAGAGAAGGCAAGTGGTTGATTTTGCATTCTCATTTGTCTTTTCCCCCATCGGATTAAGGGAGATTTGTTGACCGGCTATTCGTAACTCAATAGAATGGCACATCTTCAATTGTTAGGTAGTCTTGCATGACTAAAATAGAGCAGAGAAAATTCACTCGGGTGGCATTTGCTACTGAAGTTACTATAACGACCGACTGCGGAGTAATTGTGTCGAACAGATTGCGAGACATTAGCCTGGGAGGAGCTTCCATGGATGTGCAGGAACTCTTGCCCATAGGCGCTTCCTGTAGTCTAAATTTTGATCTCGTGGGACCGGCTACCCTATTAAGATTATCCGTCGAAGGAGAAGTGCTCAGGAGTGACGGCGAAAGAATAGCAGTCAAATTTTCGAAAATCGATCTTGATAGTCTTATCCATTTACGTCATTTCATCAAAGTTCATACTCAGGATCCGGAACTTATCGAAAAAGAATACATCAGCAACATGCTGGAAATTGAGAAAATCACCGAAAATGAAGCTCAATGATTACCTGATAATGACACATCATCGTTGATGAAATATGGATTCCGCCCCTTTTGAATAATGCATTCTCCCATCGGCATCGACAATAAAGCCAACGGTACCCTCGAGAGACTCAATCAATTGAATTCCTAAATCGAAACCTTTGACGAAAGCTGCAGTTCCAAACGGCTGTAACAGAGCTTCAGTCGATCCGCACAAAGTCACAGATTGGGTTCCCTCGGCAGGATAGCCGGTTTTAGGATCCAGAATGTGGTGATATCTCTTTCCATCTACCTCGAATGTACGTTCATAGTCACCTGAGGTGAACAATATTTTGTTTTCGAGACTTACCGAAGCGATCATAGATCCACGATTCCGCGGATCTTGCACACCGATTTTCCAGGGCTTCCCGGGTTCTTTAGATCCGAGAACGAGAATGTCTCCCCCGATGTTGATCAGGGCAGAATGAACAGCATGTTGTTCCAAAATCTTAGATGATCTCAGCAGGGCATAGCCTTTTGAAATGCCACCTAGATCCAAAAGCACACCTGATTGTAAAAACTCTATGGTTGATGCTCCGGTGTCGGCTCGGACGTTTTCCCATCCCACTTTCGTGAGGGCTTCCTTGATCTCCTCGGGTGCAGGCAACCGCGGTTCTTCCGCCCCGCTAAACCTCCATAATTTTGTTATAGCTCCAACTGTCGGATCGTAAGCTCCTCTAGTGATCTTGGCTGCTTGTAAAGCTTCCGCGATGATCGACACAAGCTCGCCTTTCACCGTGTATACCCCGGCTTGTTTGTGTGAATTGAGTTTGTTCAATTCGGAATCCGAATGAAAAGATGTCAGGTTTTCTATACGTTTGAGTTCCTCGAAGACGGCGTTTGTAGCAGGTTTTGCCTTGTCTGAATCGGTAATGACGGTAACTTCTACAAGAGTCCCCATCATTATGCGACTCGTTTTGGACGGCATCGGGCCCATCTTTGAACAAGACACCAATAGCGGTATCAGACTAACTGTGACAACCTTTAACAGCCACTGTGACAGACTCAAGCTCAATTACCTCAAATCGTGTTTGCCGGAAACATAGGCCAAATGATCAGATTACATGGAGACATGATCAAGTCCATTTAAGGATAAGGACGATAAGAGCTGACGCCAATGCCATCATAACGACGGTCACGTCGAGGTATGCAGGCGAAAGCGATAATTTTATGATTGCAATTACCTTGTCCATTTGCCCAATCGCCGATTCAAGAATGATTCAGGAACTTCC
>CAZTJA010000020.1:0-24804 GCA_964613745.1 uncultured Syntrophaceae bacterium | reverse complement strand
CAATTACCTTGTCCATTTGCCCAATCGCCGATTCAAGAATGATTCAGGAACTTCCCTCGCATCAGTTTTTACCCCAAATCAAGCGGACCGGCATAGCAGATTTTTCCCCATTGCAGCTTCAGTAGGTGTGAGATCCAGACAAGAGATTCCTCAGGTCCTAAGTTACGTAAACAACGGTTTTACAGAGGGCGGTATAATCCGATTAATAGAGTTTCAGTTTTGCGGCCAGCTCGCCATACTGAGGCGGGAATTCGGGTTGAAATTTTTGATAGAAAGGAATTGGATATCGCGCTCCTAATTTTTTTCCGGCTTTATCGAGACCTTCCATCAATTCGGCCCAAGAGCCGCCCGGAATTGAAAAAACGAGTTCGTCGTCCTGCGTGCTTGAAAATATGCGATCACCGAGACCCGGAATAGATATTCGTGGCTTACCCGTCTTGAACGGAGCAATAAGGTATTCCGTACATTCCACTTTTCCGGAAAAATTTCCTGGAATTCTCTCACCCGATCCATAACTCCAGGCTTGGGCCATTCGAGCCACCTGAGCAGGATTCGAGTATACAACGACCACGTCGGGATTACTGCTCACTTGTGATAAGGGCTGAAGAAGAATTGCCGAGCATTCTCCAGGCGAAAAAAGGTTCATCGCCTCAGTCTGAAGACTTGCGGAGAAAGAATCTTTCGCAAAGGTGACATCGCAGAAAAGGCCGCTAAGAGATTCTTTCTGATCTCCCAATTTTGCCATTCCGAACGATAAGATGGCAGGAACACAGATAAGGTCTTCCACGGTAATGCCGATTGACCAGCCGTAGTTTCTCGCTATTGTCACAGCCTGGCAAATAGTAATTCTATGGCCCAACGTTTTGGACGGTCTTTTCACCTTGGGAAAACTTGATTCGTTGTCCAGAAAAGTAACTCCCAGAGGTTGCGTGCGCAATCTCAGTGAATTGAAAACGAACTCAGAAGATTCACTCCAGTTCATATAGACCTCCTCCGTTGTTGCTTAGGTGAATTTTTGTGGTCCCAGATGTGTCGGGGCTGCAGGTCGACAATTCAATTATAGATTCAGATTTTCTGAAGTAAGTCGCGAGCATCCCGTGCAGCTTGACTCATTCCGTGTACCTGGAGCATCCAATTTAGCATTGCCTTTGCCTTCGCGGATTGACCCATTTGGACTTGTGCTTTCGCTATACCCAGCATGAGTGCCGGGACGAATTCTTTCGGAGGCAAAAATCCCACAATTCTATGGTGCTCACGTCCCGAGTCATCCAGAATCAGAACAGTCGGTGTGTACTGAATCGGATAGCCGGACGCCCAAGAGGGTACACTGGATGTATTGACCTTTAAAGATACTAAATATTTAGAGACAAAATCCGACGTGTTCGTATCTGGATACGTAACTGTATCCAATTGAACACAGGCGCCTCAACCGGGATTATAGAATTCGAGCATGATCGGTTTTTCTTGAACTCTGGAAATTGACATGGCCAAATCAAGATCGGATTCCCACCTGATTTGCGTCATTTGAATTCTCCTTATGTTCATATGTTATCACAGTTAGGTCCAATTTTATCAAAATAGATTAGCTTTTGCATGTAGTGGAGATCGATGGAAGAACTGAGGGAACTATTAGACACGAATGCCCCCAAAGTATTCTTCGGGGGCAATGATTGATGTTATTTCAACATGAGTTTACGGCATTGGTGTGCCGGCAGTTCGGCCGAACAAAAGCGAAATTACAAACAGCACAAGAAATACGAAAAATACGATCTTTGCTATTCCGACCGCCGCGCCGGCCAACCCGGCGAAGCCTAACACACCTGCTATCAAGGCTATTATGAGAAAAGTTATGGCTAAACCTAACATTGTCTTCTTCCTTATATCTGAACCTTTGGAGATTCCGACATGTTTTTGAAGCAGAAGAGCCGGTGTTATCAGCTCTTCTGCACTTGATTATTATCTCAGGAATGCAGTCGCTACATCATACACTGCATCAACTACCGCATGGGCGGACCTAGTTGTCCGCGAAGGACGTGAACACAATAGCATTCCAAGGCCAAAACCGAGGCCGAAGGCTATTAGCGCCACTTTTTCGGGGTTTTCCCGCGTGTAAACACGTGCTTGTTCATACGTATCATTCGCTACTTGCGATGTTTTTTCGTAAGCTTCGCTTGCGGCTTTCATTGTCTTATCGTAAGCTTCCCCACCTTTATCCATCATATCCTTAGGAAAAACTCCGCCTTCAGTTGTGGTATGTTTTTGATCGAAGCCGGTGCTTGAATAATCACTGTTCATTTTTTTCACCTCAAAGTATCAATTTAATGGTTTAATAATTAAACGAAGTTGCCTGTTAAATTGCGTAATTGAAGCAACTCGCTTTTTGTTATGGAGCTCGATTAGCTAAGAAGCCTTCCCGAACTCGAATTAGGAAATAGCGTATTTTCCTTTACCCAATTAACTGCTGCTTTGGTAATAAATCCGAACAGCGTCATTTTGAGTAAACTTTGCTCTTTGTTTTGCTGCACAGGCAATCTCTGTACAACGTTGGCTATTTGCTCTATTGGGGTGGGTTTGCTTACCAGCGCTTTGGACATGACTAGTCCTACTCCGGCGGCAATTCCCAAAAACAATACGGGACGTTTACTAACCTGAGATTTCCAATCAAGGCTCTCATCGATCCGTCGACCTAATCTATGCACGGTGTCTGCAATCATTTCTTTTTCTGCCGCTATATTTTGTCGGATTTCCGCAGCACTTCGTTCTGAAGTCGAAGAATCATTTTTGATTTCATCCGTGTTTTCCAGCATTCTTACCTCCCTCAATGCCCGAGGACGTCCTCGGGTTTATTCACTCCCTCTTTGAGCTTTCTGATCCCGCTAAACGCCATGATCATGCCCAGAATCGCTAATATGACACCGGTCAGAAGGGCTGCAAATCCCGGAGTCATGTAAGATGAAAGACCGATAACGACTGCAGCCGATAAGATGATCAAAGCCACAAACAAAAATGCTAATCCCACGCCAATGGAAATTGCTCCTCCGCGAGCATCCTGCAATTTTTCACGAACCTCTTGCTTTACAAGACCTATTTCCTCGCGAACCAGGACTGAAGAATGATCGACGATCTGTTTCAACATATCAGTGAGTGTCTCGCGTCTTGTTGTAAAAAATTCTTCTCTGGGTTCGTTGTTCATCGATCGCCTCCTACCTTTTTCGCAAGATGGCTCCGATGATCAGCCCAGCTGCTCCTGCCATCAATAAGCTTGCTCCGGGATTTTTGGAAACGTAACTGCGAACATCGGACTCAAATCCTTCATAATCGAAGTTTCTGACGTAATCGGCAGATCGTTCCAACATATGAGATACGTCTTTCCCATAACCGGCAACTGCAGGTTGTGCCCCGGGCGAATCCGCTTTGGCGGATAACTCTCCCGCTAGGTAGTCGAGCTTCTCCGCAATTACATGTTTGATGTTGTCAACGTTAGAAGGTTTCCCCGGATGAGACTCCATCAATTCGCCATCTTTACCACTGTGATAAACAAAATTATCTGATTCCATCAGTCACACCTCGTATCAATTTAACGCTCTAAAATTAACTGTGACCTAACCCGAAAATTACTAACTGCGCTTAATTTAAAATCTTGGACTAAAAGAGCGTCTTAATTGTTCCTATTCAATTCTTTTATTCCGAAATTATTTTACTTAACAATTGGCGTTACACGTTTGATTTGTAAATCGCCCTCTACCAATTTATGAGCGTTCACTGTGTGCAACTTCCGCGTAACGCATATGTCTCGAGGATCCCAACCAACCGCCAAGGCCCGCAGCAATTGCTTCCAAAAGCAGCAATATGAACATCCAGATACCTACTTTGGACAAAGTGTCCATTGCGTTCTCTGTGCTCTGTAAAGCGGTCTGCTTCACGGCTTGGGCGTCCTGCGCAACTTGCTGATATTTCTGAATCCAGCCGTTCACGGTTTGTTCAGCCTCAGGCCTAGTCATGTTTGATCTTGATACCAGGACATTGACCAATGCTTCCCTATCCGCGGCATTTACTTTCTGCTGACCTGTTGCAAACACTTTCTGTAATGATTGCCTCAATTCCTGTTCTACAGCTTCGGGTGTCTTAGCCCCCTCGGTTCCCTGTGCGGCGGCTTGTGCATTCCACTCTGCATCTCGCTGGATTTGATCCGGTTGAAGCTCAGGTTTTCCCGTTTCACTCAAAAGCTGCTTAGCTTCATTCATGATGCTGTCGATGTTGATGCCGCTCTGCTGCATTTGTTCCTTTATTTTTTCGGAAGCCTGTGGCGCAACGGCCTCAATTCCCTTTGATGCCAATGACAGACTCGTTCCTACAACTCCTGCCGCTCCGCTGAACAATGAACCCAGAGCGGTTCCCATAAGATAAAATGTCACTAATGTAACGAGTCCCCAAAGGACGAGACTGTGAAGCACGCCAATAAGTCCGCGAACGGAACCGGCCAGTTTGGCCGTAATCCAACCGCCAACAAATAATGCGATTAAGGTACTGATTCCAAGCCATATGGCTGCACCTGTTCCAATACCGCTAAAGGGATTGTTTGAAGTGGCCGGGTCAATGGCGCCAAGTCCTATGCCAATGCCCAATAGGTTCAACAGGAGCCCTATAACGAGCGAAACAACCAGGCCGGCAAAAATTGCACCCCAAGAAACTCTCTTCAAGATTCCCGGAGCTGCACCGACTCCATATGACTCAACTGCGCTGTAAGTAGTAGCCATAATAATTAATCTCCTCCGTTTACTTAACAATTTACTCTAGTTTAATCACAAACTTGGAAGCGGCAATAATGTCGAGCTTAATTCAGGGAGAGTACTTAACAAGTGGGGTGAATTTGCATTCGTTTGTTAACTCAAGTAGATAGCCAATAACTCTTTTATCGTTAATTCAACCAATAACCGTTTTCTTCACAGGAATTGAAAAGGGAGCTAAGGCAGCTCCCTCTATAGCAAGAGATCATACGAGAATACTAAGTGATAGATTTTGTGATAAATTACAATTTCACTAAGAACCGCCGAGCTAATCCGACTTGCTCCTCCACTTGCCTGCCCGTTTTTCGTACTTTTTCTCAACTGCGGACCAGGCCACTTTGTGAGCTGTTTCTTCTCTGGTGCTGTCGTCTCGACGATCTTTAGGGTTTTTATACTCCTCATATGCACTGTTAAAAGCCGCACGATATATCTCTTGAGCGTGCTTCGGCAGATTATTTTTGACCCGTTCAGGCAGATCATCCAGTGTGTCGTACATTTAGTTTGTCTCCTCTTCAACCATTGACGACATATCCGCCATTCGGATGTAAAGTTTGCCCGCTTATGTAGGACGCGTCATCGGAACAAAGGAAAACATAGCTAGGTGCGACCTCTTCGGGTTCTCCAGGTCTCTTCATGGGAGTGTCCGCACCAAATTTCGACACTTTCTCCTCGTCAAAAGTAGATGGAATCAAAGGCGTCCAGATCGGGCCCGGCGCTACCGCATTAACGCGGATGCCTTTATCTGCAAGCTGTAACGAGAGGGATCTTGTGAACGCCAGTATCGCTCCCTTGGTGGAAGAATAATCGATCAACTGCGGCTGGCCCTTGTATGCGGTTATTGAAGTAGTATTCACAATCGAAGATCCAGGTTTGAGATGCTTCAAAGCGGCTTTGGTCATGTAAAACATGGAGAAGATGTTTGTTCGAAATGTGCGTTCGAGCTGATCATTGGAAATCTTTTCTAAGCTGTCTTGCGGAAACTGAACTGCAGCGTTGTTTATCAAAATATCAAGCCGGCCGAATTCTTGAACGGTTTTTTCCACTGCACTGGTGCAGAAAGAATCTTGGGAAACGTCGCCCGCTATCATCAAGCATTTTCGCCCATGTTGCTCCACCATTTTCTTAGTCTCTTCTGCATCGGAATGCTCCTCGAGGTAGACGATTGCAACATCGGCTCCCTCCTTCGCGAAGGCAATTGCCACCGCTCGACCTATTCCACTGTCTCCTCCGGTTATGACGGCGATTTTGTCTTTGAGTTTACCGCTTCCCCGGTATTTCGTATCAGTAGCTTCGGGCTTAGGATCCATTTTAGATTCAATTCCGGGCTGATGCTGCTGCTTCTGTGCGGGTTTTGTTTTGCCATCACTTTCAGACATGAATTCCTCCAACAATTAAAGAGTGCCGGTAATTACGTAATTCGGCTTAATAAAAATTGTAGAGGCTTTTACTTTAAGAGGAAAGTCTCGATGGCTTTGCCGTCTACTTTCGTCCGCGTTATATTTTGAAGTGAGATGACATAATTAATAAACGTTTGAGATAGAGTTCGTAGGGAGAAATTAAGATGCCGAGAGCAATGTGGAGTGGGTCGATAAGCTTCGGCCTGGTAAATATTCCGGTAAAATTAGTATCAGCAGTCAAGAACAAGGACATTCATTTTCATCAATTGGAGAAGAATTCGAAGTGTCGTGTTCATCAAAAACTTTATTGCCCCGGTAAGGAGGAAGTAATTGATAGAAGTGAGATCGTAAAGGGGTATGAGATTTCCCCCGACCAATATGTGATCGTGAAACAGGAAGAGATCGATTCGGTGAAACCCGAAGCCCGTAGAACCATCGATATAGCCGCTTTTGTCGATCTCGCATCAATCGATCCTATCTACTACGACAAACCTTATTACCTGATTCCGGATGAGCACGCGGAAAAGGCTTATGGTCTATTTGTCCGAGCGATGGCAAATTCAAAAAAGGTAGCTATTGCAAAGTTTGTAATGCGGAACAAAGAATATCTCTGCGCTCTCAGAGCTCTTCAAAACACTATATGCTTGGAGACAATGCGTTTTCACGATGAAGTTGTGCCGGTGCAATCCATAACCGGAAATCGCACTTCCGGGGAAGCCGGCGAGAAGGAATTGCAGATGGCCGAACAGCTTATCCGGGCGCTGAGCGAAGACTTCAATCCCGAAAACTATAAAGATGATTATCGTGAAAAGCTAACTCAGATGATTGAGCGAAAGGTTCAGGGCCAAGAAATAGTAACTGAAGCTCCGGAACCGGAGGTTAAAGGGCGTGTAATCGATTTGATGGCCGCATTGGAGGCCAGTCTTGCTAAGGCTGTTCAGAAACAGACGCCGGAAAAAAAGAGCCGCAGAAAAAAAGCCGCTGCAGGGTAGTACTCTCACACTTTGGTCACCAAAGGTTTGTTGGAATTTCCAGAGGAACCTGATAAAACTTTGAGCCATTCGCTTTCCCGGAGGATGACCAATGACGTTTCAACGCATACTGGTGACAGGAGCGGCCGGCTTCATCGGCAGTCACATTGTAGAGGAATTGTTGAAGTCCGGTTATATGGTGCGGGCTTTAGATAATCTCAGTACAGGAAAGCGAGAAAACTTAGTCTCGGCATGCGGCGGAGAGCTGAATTCTCGTGCCAATTTTGAATTTGTACAGGGTGATATTCGTGAACTCAAGGTAGTTGAATCAGCAGTCGAGACTATGGACGCTATTCTTCATCAGGCTGCACTCGGAAGCGTGCCACGATCGGTCTTAGATCCGGCGACAACTCAAGATGTGAATGCGGGAGGTACGCTGAATATATTCCTAGCGGCAAAAAAATTCGGAATCGGCAGAGTTGTGTATGCTTCTTCCTCTTCTGTTTACGGCGATAGCAGCAAGCTACCCAAAAAAGAGGGGGAAGAAGGTAAGCCGCTATCTCCCTATGCTTTGACGAAGAAAAATAACGAGGAATATGGGAATCTCTTCAAGTCCCTGTATGGACTTCAGACGATAGGTCTTAGATATTTCAATGTCTATGGACCACGACAAGATCCAGACTCGGAATATGCTGCGGTAATACCTCGTTTTGTAACGGCGCTTCTTTCTAATACCTCCCCGACGATATACGGCACAGGAGAACAAAGTCGGGATTTCACATTTGTCAAGGACGTTGTGCTGGCCAATGTATGTGCTTTGAAAGCACCGGAATCCGCAACCGGTGATTGTTATAACATTGCGCGCGGCGAGCGAACTTCCCTTTTGGTATTATTGAACGTGCTCAGGAGTTTACTAGGCAGTGAAACAAAGCCGGTTCATGAAGCGGTTAGAGCCGGCGACGTGATGCACTCGTGGGCTGAAACTGCGAAAACGGAAGCTCATTTGGGTTTCAAGGCAAAAACGGAGCTTCAAAACGGACTGGAACAGAGCATCGATTGGTACAGAGCGAATTTATAACGGCATGTTTTGCACGCCAAGCGGATGGCGGCATCTCGGTTTTAAAATTGATCTAGATCCGACCCGGAATAATCCCACCTGGAGCCTTTCATCAGTTTTGGCTGATTTTCCACCGGACCGCTTCCTGTTTTAAAAACTTCTTTGTAGCCCTCGCCGGAAGCTGTGACTAGACCGGTTCGCGGATCAATTTTTCGAAACTCAACAGTCTGCGGAACCGAAAAGTCTTTCACCGGTTTAGATTTAAGCACTTCTCTCATGAAGTAACCCCAAATAGGAGCAGCGGCTTTTCCGCCGGTCTCGCCGTCACCGATGGTCACTTCATCATCGAACCCGACCCAAACACCGCAGGCGTAATCAGGAGAAAAACCCATGAACCAAGCGTCTATCGTATCATTGGTAGTCCCGGTTTTTCCCGCGACATCAGGTCGACCGACTATTTTTTTCAGATTCGTTGCGGTGCCTTCCTGAATAACTCCCTGCAGCATCGTGCACATAATATAAGAAGTTGCTTCATCGATCTGCCTGCGCGCCGTAATAGGTCCTTGGTCGAAATCCGCTTCCTTGACCGGTTTTGGGGATTCGAGACTTATCGTCTTGAATTGAGGCTGATTTGACTGCACTGGGTCATCAAGCAAAACAGGGGCGTCGTGTTCTTCTAAGACTCTTCCGTTTCGATCTACGATCTTCCTCACATAGATATTGGGTACCGCATAGCCTCGATTCGGAAAAACGGAGTAAGCCATCAACTGTTCGTCAAGTGACACCCCTGTTGACCCGAGGGCGAGCGTAAGATTTTCCACCATCGGTGAAGTGTATCCCAATTTCCTGGCATAAGCCTTCACATGCTCTATACCGACCTGCTGGAGAATCTTAATAGTAGGAATATTTCGGGATTTTACCAGTGCATCTCGGAATGTGACCGGACCGGCGAATCCGCCTCGATAGTTTTTCGGACGCCACACTTCTCCGGTTCCCGGTATACTGAGGGCTAAGGGGGAGTCCAGAATCATATCGGAACAAGTGAATCCCTTGTTCAGGGCAGCTGCATAGATGACGGGCTTGAAGGAGGACCCGGCCTGTCTTCGGGATTGTACGGCTCTGTTATATTTGGATTCGACATTCGTATTCCCACCAATTATTACCCGAACAAAACCGGTGCGATTTTCACGCATCATGAGAGCCGATTGAACGATGGGTTCCTGCTCAGGTTCGAGCAGAAAATACGGCATCATATCTTCCGTGTATTCTTTGTAGTTCTTGAAATCCGGATCAGCCTTGCCGAATTTCTTGGTGTAGAGTTCCCTTCTTTTCAAATTAGGATCTAGAACGCGGACCATTATCAAATCGCCTACCTGGAACGGAACTTCTCCCGGAGCAAAATTTCGGGTTCGCAGTTCAGGACGTATGAACGGTTGTCTAACCCACCATGCGGCGTTCGGATCTATTTTAATTTGTCCAACATAGTCCTTGCGAACCGAGTCGCTTACGTACGAGCCCATTCGTACATAGACATTCTCTTGATCTATATGGGTGACCACACCTTCCGTAACTTCTCCGAATTTTAGAGGCGCTTCCATAGTGCGATTTTTTTCTTCGAGGAAATCCATTATGCCTTTAGCGGACAATGTTTTTATGGGACCTCGATATCCTTGCCTCTTGTCCAATTCCCGCAGACCCGCATCAATCGAATCGTAAGCTGTTTTAGTTAGAGCAAGATCCAGCGTAGTAAAAACCTGTAGTCCCTCTTTATAAAGCGCATCTGCCCCATATTTTCTCTCGATATAGCGTCTGACGTGTTCCACAAAATCGGGAGCCGCTTTCAAAGTAGGATTCTGTTTCGCGCTGAGGACAGGCTGCTCCTGATTTGCCGCGTCATATTCGGCTTCAGTGATTACAGTGTCTTCAAGCATACGTTTTAGAACGTATCCACGCCGCTCCAATGATCTCTTGATATTTTTCTTGGGTGAGTACATCGACGGCGCTTTGGCCAACCCAGCCAACATTGCGCATTCAGCTATGGTGAGATCTTTGACGGTCTTATCGAAGTAAACCTGTGCGGCAGCCTCAACTCCATATGCGGAACTCCCAAGGTAGATCTGGTTAAGGTACAAATAGAGAATCTGCTCCTTGGATAATGATCTCTCTATACGAGTTGAAAGAATTGCCTCTTTGATCTTTCTGGTAAACTTTCTCTCAGGCGTAAGTAGAAAAGTTTTCGCCACCTGCTGGGTTATGGTACTGGCTCCTTCCCGGAGTGCACCTGAAACGAGATTTTTCTTAATTGCGCGAAGGATTGCCTCTTTGTCCACACCTGAATGGCGCCAATAATTCTTGTCCTCTGCAGCAATAAATGCATCTTGGAGATGTTTTGGTATTTGCTCGAACGGAATGACGAATCGACGCTGGTAAGCGAACTCACCGACCAGTTCATCATTTGATGCATAGAATTGTGTCACTGTGGGAGGCGAATATTTCTTGAGTTTTTCTATGCTGGGTAGACTATTGGTAAAATAAATATATCCCTGGGCCGCTATACCGGCCCCCATGGAACCGCAAGCCAAAAGAATGAGCAGTACGAAGCGGGCGATGCCTGCAAAGAAAGATCCCTTCTTTTTTGTTACCGGATCCCATCCATACTCTTTGAAAGGATCCTTTGGAAATAGATCTTTTGATGAGCCGGAACTCACATTAACTCCTCTCGGACGAACCGTCTACGCGGAGCGTAGCCGCCTTCGGCTGATCTTATAAATAAATAAATCGGTAATTTCAATAGAATTTGAATTAAATTTAAAGTCAATTCACGAAAAGGTCTGCGGCATCTTTGTAGATCTTTGTTAATTCGTCACTCATGAATCGAAAATGTTCTCACCTGAACCGTGAAGAATCCGGAGTATCGTCACAGTTCTCGAAAAAAATGTCCGTGTTCATAAAGTGCTCTTGTTCCCTCCATGAATCCAAGCTTAATCCATTCAAGTACTGTTGTTTCATCGAAGTTGAGCGTTGCGAATGGAAACCGTCCAAGTGATACAGGGGGTTTGATCACGAGGGTTGAAGTGCCCGTGTAATCTTGTTTGCTTAGCTCCGTAGTGTTACGTGTGCTTATGATTACCAACTTACGTACATCACTTTCATAAAGCGGATCTATAGGGAGCCAATTGGCAAGCCCGCCATCACTACAGGCGACTCCATTCACCTCTACTGATGAGAAAATGAACGGAATGGCCATTGACGCAATTACCGACTTCCAAGCTTGATCAGCAGTGTAGTCCTGCAGCCTGAAGCAATGAGGCGCTCCAAAAAGGTTCTGAAGATCAGGTTCACCGCATGCGGTTACATACAGTGATTTGTCGGATCGGATGACGTAATCCATGTCTATGAATTTTTCCAACAGCGGTCTCAATTCCTCCAAACTATAGATGCCGCTTGCCTTCAGCATTCCTAATGACCCCGACGTTGAAATCATTTTGGCGAGGGCCGACACATATTTCACCACTTTCAAAGTGCGGAGATTCGGAATTGGAGCTAAAAAAAGAGCAATATCCATGGCGGTAACGAGTCCCAAACGCCCTAACTTTCCATAGTCTATGTCCAGTAACTCCGTCCTGGTCAGCTCCATCCATAGCTCATTTCCGGCTTTAACGTCCCCCTGACACGCAAGGGCCCCATTAAGAGCACCGATTGAACTTCCTGCAATATGGCTGAATTGGATGCCGTTTTGGGCCAAAGCTTGCCATGCTCCAAATTGAAATGCTCCTCTAGCTCCGCCGGCAGAGAGTACCAGACCTAATTTTGGGGAGTGATTCATGTCTGTCCGATATTTCAGAATAGTGAATAAGTTAGTAGATCCAGATCATTAATGCGTTACCCATGACAATGGAGGGTAGTTCCTGTTGATGTGAGGCCTATTCAGATAACCTTGACATCAGAGCTAAATTTAAATTACAATTGCGATTCATGCAAGGCGGCTTAGCCAAGCGGTAAGGCGACGGTCTGCAAAACCGTTATACGGCGGTTCAAATCCGCCAGCCGCCTCCAAAATGAAGATATTAAAGGCCGACAGAGTAGTCGGCCTTTTTTGTTAATTAAGCATGAATACGAATGTTTTGCAGTCTCATCCACGTTTCTTTCGAATACCAAATATCAACCATCTCGTCCCGTAATTCTTCGTCTTTTTCTCTCATTTTTTTTGCCGTATCCGTTCTCAATAAATTCTTGATACTTTCGAAGGCTTTTCCGTAACGAGATGCGTAATCGAGGGCTACAACCATAGACCTTGTCGAAATTTCTTCGGGCATAACGATTTCATCTATAAGACCGATGCTCTTAGCCTCTTCGGGCGAAAACATTGCACCCGTGAAAGCCACCGTTTCGGACAAGCGATCACCGACACAATACTTCAACATGAAGGCGCTTCCAGGGAAAAGTGACGACCCGAAGTTGATTTCATTGAGACTTATTTTACCCTTTCCGTTCGCCATAATTCGATAATCACAAGCGGTGGCCAGCATGCAGCCTCCTGCTACGGTGTGTCCGTTGAGAGCTGCAATCACCGGCTTCGGAAAAAGAAAAAGTTTTGTATAGAGATCTGCAAATTTCGTCACAAAACGGACAAAGTCATCTTTGGAATAATTTAAGAATTCCGGGATATCCAACCCAAATGAGAAGAATTTGTCTTTGCCCGTAATGATCAATGCTTTCACATTCGCATCTGAGCGTAATTCGTCTAGTCTCGACAGCAATTCTTCAGCTGCAGCCTCATTGATCGCATTCACTTTCCCACGTTCGTAAGTAAGCACCGCTACATGGTTTTCAGTGTGTATTGTAGTAAAGCTCATCATACCTCCAATCTTAAATTACGCAGATTTTTTGATGTAAAGATAGTTCAGGGTCAAAAGCAATTGAATTTTTGAATTGTTGGAATAGACCTTAGCGGGCGAGGACAATTCTTCCGACGCTTCGGCTCATTTCACCATTCGCAAACGGGTCCGATTTCGTTCTGTTCAGCGCACCCCAAGACTCCGCCTCTTGCGAGAAATTCTGAAAGAGCCTTTTCGGCTCCGGCCAGGGCAAGATCCGAAGTGTTGTTGGTCTTTGACATATGAGCCAATATAACGGCTTGAAGTTCATCGGTAAGTACTCTTCGGAGTAACGAAGCACTATCATCATTCGAAAGATGACCAAACCGGCTTTTAACACGCTGCTTCAATTCCCAAGGATATGGTCCAGCCATTAACATCTTGGGGTCATGATTACTTTCCAAAACGATTACCTGCAAGTCCGTAAGAAGGTTAATTGTTAGATTAGTTACCATACCCAGATCCGTGACTATACCGACTTTTTCCGTGCCATACATGATCTTAAATGCAACAGGATCGGCACAGTCGTGAGGCACTGAAAAAGGACGAATCTTCAACCCGCCGAATTCAAAAACCTGCCCCGTTTTAAAAAAGATCAGATCATGCACTTTACCGGCCGAGTTTTCTATGACTTTCCATGTGGCTCGATTTATAAGAATGGGAATGCGCAGTTTTCGCGAGAGCACACCGGCTCCCTTTACATGGTCTGAGTGCCCGTGTGAAACGAGAATTCCCTTTAGTTCATGAGGATCGCTGCCGGATTTTTCCATCCTTTCTATGAGCTGCTTGGCCGAAAGACCGGCATCGACAAGAATGGATGTGCCGTTTGCCTGTACGAAATATGAATTTCCTGAGCTTCCGCTGGCCAAAGGAATGAGCTTCATGCATACCCGACTGAACTCTCGGTCTCGGACCGTGAGGTAAAGAGCAACCCAGATAAAAAATCAAATCGGGCCGGACAATATCCTGCCGAGGGTCTCTCTGTCAAGCCGATGAACACCCAGTGTTAGTGGTCGTATCCCAAAAACTTGCCGATAATAATTCCGAGTAATATGATTGCGACAATCCAAGCTTGAATCATGGGACCCCATTTTGTCGGGGGAGCGGACAGAAGTTGTATCACCTGATCAGAGATCTTGTTCGGAGAAACATTTTCAATTATGCTGTCAACCAGGTCCTTGAAGGGCCCGATTGTATTGGTGATGATGACCGGTTTGCCATTTTTGTTCTGTAGAATCAAAAAGAATTTGTTTCCGGACCTCACTGCGTCGACGGATTGGATTTCAGACCATGTCACTTGCTGAGATCTAAGCAGTTTAGAAATGGTCAACCCTTCGGATTCCAAGGTTATTTTCCTTGCCAGTATTTCCGCCCCTAAATAAAAAAACGGAGCGAGCAGTGCTATCATCAGCAAACCTCGTGGGGTTAGGCCTTCCATGACAATTAGTATGGCCCCTGAGACCATTGCGATCAAAACCGGTGGAATCATTGACGCCGAAACTCTATAATTCTTTTGCGGCATTTGGATCCTTTCCGTAAGCAGCACTTGTGAGCTGTAACAGCATATGTTAGTATCTAAACCTTTATAGAATGGAGGCTTTTTTGGCAACCTCTGAAATCCCCAAAGGGGAGGAACCTAAATGAAGTTTAACAAGTTAGTGTGCTCCGCCGTCTGCTTTTTTGCGGCGTTTTCCATGGTCTGGACCAATTGCGCATTCAGCGCGGACCCGCCGAGCAAATCCCCAGATTATAAAGAACTCCGATTATTTCGGCAGATCATGGGAATTGTCCAGAAGAATTATGTGAAGGACGTCACGGATAAAGAGCTTGTCCAAGGAGCGATTAATGGGATGCTTCAGTCCCTGGACCCTCATTCGTCTTTCCTTACCGAAGAATTATTTAAAGAATTACAGGTTGAAACCAAAGGCGAGTTTGGCGGTTTAGGGATAGAAATAACACTGGAAAACGGTGTTCTGACCATCGTTTCACCGATTGAAGACACTCCGGCGTACAAAGCAGGACTGAAACCCGGGGACAAGATTATCAAAATCAACGGCGAAAGCACCAAGAATATAACTCTCCTTAAGGCCGTAAAGATGATGAGGGGAGCAAAAGGTTCGAAGGTTAACGTCAGCATCATGCGGGAGGGGTTCCGCAAGGCCAAGGATTTCACCATCACACGTGATATCATCCATGTGAAATCCGTGAAAAAAGAAGAAATTGAGCCGGGGTACGACTATATTCGAATCGTCAATTTTCAAGAGAGCACTGATACGGACTTAATTAATGCCATAAAAGAATTCGGCGAGGACGATAAGATCAAAGGTTTGGTCCTCGATCTGCGTAATAATCCGGGCGGTCTCCTGGACCAAGCGGTCAAGGTTTCCAATCTATTTGTGGATAAGGGCCTGATCGTCTATACGGATGGACGGGTCAAAGATCAAAGGATGGAATTCAGGGCCACGAAAGGTTCCAAACATTACAAGTTCAAAATTGCGGTTCTGATTAATGAAGGTAGTGCGAGCGCTTCGGAGATCGTAGCGGGAGCATTGCAGGATCATGAACGTGCCGTCATTTTCGGAACCAAAAGCTTCGGTAAAGCCTCGGTCCAAACAATAATCCCCCTCGAAAACGGTTCGGGACTGAGACTCACTACCGCCTACTATTACACACCCAAAGGTCGACATATACAAAAAACGGGAATCCTGCCCGATATTGACATGAAGGCTGAAGTTCAGAAGCAGCAGGATGATGAGTTGGAAGAGGAGACCAAGGGAGACAAGAAAAAGCAGCAGAAGAGTCGTCTCTTGAACAAAAAAGCTGACCCCAACAATGATCCGGTATTAAGGAAAGCTCTTGACTGGCTAAAGTCGGAAATAAGCGTCCGGCAATATAAGCAGGATAATCCCCCCAAAACCGTACCTGAGACTGCTATGAATCAAGAGTGACAAAGGTTTGATATATTCAAACAAAAAAAGAGGCATCTGCCTCTTTTTTTGTTGAAAATGTGATTGAACCAACTACACAAATTGTTTTTTCAAAACCTGAATATATTCGGCTATACCTCCCGGGACCTGTGCTTCTATTTGGCGTTTCGCTTCCAAGAGTCGCGTCCGAACAGTTGGATTTCTTAAGTCACTCGTAGACCTGAGTCCACCACCTCGCCTCCCCAATTGGAAAAGTAATCTCTCGTCGTCCGGCAAATTCAAATATTCATCGAGAACAGCAAGAATTTTATCTTTATCATCGGGTAGAGTGCCTTCAACTTCTTCCAGCAAGTTAAGAACATGATCACTCACTATTCGGGTGTTCGTGCATGTTAGGGCCGCTACAATGTCTCGAATTTCCCGAACCATGTCATCTTCGCTGGGAACTACAAATCTCTTTTCCTGCACCATTTTATCCAATGGGCTGCCTCTCCGGACATAGAGCGACCTGAAGCGCACGTGACCGGGATTCACTGCATTGATCACCCGTGCAGTCTGGGTGACATGATCCTGCGATAAATGGGTACCGCCAATTCCCGGCATGACGTAAACACAAAGGGAAATGCCCGATTCCACAACCTTTTTGCCGCCTTCGATGATGTGCGCCGCCTTAGATCCTTTATCGATTAACTTGAGTACTTGGTCGGAACCGGACTCCATTCCCATGTGTAAACGATTGAGCCCGGCATCCAACAGTCTACGATACTCTTCGACGCTTTTTCCTTTGAGAGTTATAGCTCGGGCGTATGATGTAATTCGTTTCACTTCAGGAAACGTTTTCCGAAGATGATGAATTATGGCCAGAAGTGAATCAGTACTTAGCATGATGGAATTTGCATCTTGCAAGAAAACGGTTTCGCCGCCCGATGCCTTCCACAGAGCCACTGATCGAAATGAATCCGAAAGATGGGGGTCATGAAAAACTGAGGCTAAGACAGTCCGAGTAAGTTTCCCGCCCTCACCCATTTGCCGGGAGATTCTTTCGATTTCGTCTACTATTGCCTTGGCATTGTCAATATCCGCTATTACTTCCTCTAACGGTCGTCGAGAAAACTCTTTTCGCTTGTATGTGCTGCAAAAAGCGCAGCGATTCCATGGACAATTTCGCGTGACTCGAAGCAGCAGACTGCCGGCTTCGCTGGGCGGCCGTATAGGCCCTTGTTCAAAGGACAAAGTAGCGGCTTGAGTCATCATTCACCTCTGTTCGAATTTTTATTGACATGCAATGTACCCACCACATTGAATTCAGCGACATGATCATTATCTTGCGTTTCTCCACTATAACTTGAGTATTGAAATTGATCATAGCGGTATTTGATGATAAGCTGATTTCTAACCCTTGCAGACTATTAATCATTAGAATAGAAAGAGGGAATCCCCTTGAATTTCCATTCTGAGATTCGAGCTTCACGTCTTCTTGCCGTATTGACGGTCTTTCTACTGATTATGATTGGCTCAGATGTCTATTGCGCGGAAGGCCAACCTGAACAAATAAAGATCGAATCCTTAACAGGTGCTGCAACGGTTTATTCTCAACCGAACACATCTTCGGATCCCGTAGACACAGCACTCAACGGCATGATTTATGATGTTTTGAGCCATCATGGTGAATTCGTTGAGGTCAAAGTCGTTGACAAAAAAACGTCTGGATATGTACTCAAACGATACACGGTTCCTCATCAAGAACAAATCGAAAAGCCGATTTCTCCTCTTCTCATAGCCGGTGTAGCGATTCTAGCTTTGTCATTAATGTTGTCGGCTCTAATCTACTTCAGGATGAAGAAAACACGAGAGCTTGAAAAGCACACCGCAGCCATTCAATCGTCGATCAAAAAGGCTGAAGAACATTTCAGAAACGGCGAATATGACAGTGCAGCAGTTGAATTCAACAAACATATATCCCTCCAGGGAGGTGAAGTTCGCAACCCCGATGTTTATAGACGGCTGGCTATTTGCCATCATAACATAAGTGAAGTGCGAGAAGCCGCCAAAGCCTGGGAAACCATGAAAAGCCTGGGCGGTCTTCGGGGAGTGGAAGACTACTCCTTGGGCGTCGATCTCATGATTGCCTTGGGAAAAGAATCTGAAGCAGCGGAAATCTATGAACAGCTTCTTCTCTCGGAGGAAGACGAAGAGAAGCGTCACGACATTCACAAAAAGTTATACCAAATATACCGGCAGCTTAAGAATGCGGAAAAGTTGCTGGAACATGCAATCGCATTGAAGAAAATGGGAATTGTCGAACCTCGCATGGTAACTGAAACGGCGAACTTTCTCATTGCAGAAGGCAAAACGGATTTGGCTATCTCGAATGGCGATACCATGATTCTGAAGACAATCTGCAAGGAGTTCGTAGAAGATGGTGTCCGCACCCCTGAAGCTTCGAGACTCTATCTCAAGTGTTTGGAATTCGACCGGACCGATAAACACCTGCATAGAATGCTGGCGGATATATATAAGCGTGATGGTGATTTCCGAAAAGCCGTGAGCGAACTCATAATTCTCCAGCAGGTGGATAAAGATCGGGCTGAAGAATACGTGGATGAAGCAGCACGCATTTATTGTGAACATTCAAGAATTTCGGAAGCAATTGCCGAAGGTAATCCCCAAATTATCAAGAAAATTGCTCAATTTTTTCTCGTCAGGTCGGAAGTGCACACCGAGGCGATTGAAATTTATGAGAAGGTTTTGGAGTTTCAGCCCAAAGCAGTGGGCATAAACAAAATGTTGAGCACGGTCTACCTGACAAGAGGCGACTTAAGCCGGTATGTGGAAAAGCTCAAACTTTTACAGGAGATAGACGGACGTAATCACGATTACTATTCTGATTTGGCCAAATGCATCATTGATAACAACTTGATAGAGGAAACGGTAAAAGAAGGTAATCGTGAATTAAACGGCAAGATAGTAAGGCAATTGATTAAAAAGGGCGTCCACTCTGAAGAAGCCGTTTCGCTCCTGGAAAAACTCGTAAAGGTGGACCCGGAAAGTAATTCTATTCGAAGAGCCCTCATTAAGGCATATCAGAACATAGGCGATCCGAAAAAAGAATATGATCACCTATATTTTTTTATAAAAGCTAACCAATCGGACAGTGAAATGATGGATAGAGCCGCGCAGTTGGCGGTTCAATTGGGAGATTACCAGGGGGTGGCGGATTCCGGAATACGGAAATTCATTCTTACTGTAGCTGATTTGTTGAAAAGGAATAATACTCAACACGAAGATGCCCGGATGATATATGCTGCTGCAGAAAATCCTGTAATATCGGCCAAATCTCCTCCTAAAATTGATCCAGGACTTGCTGCTTCGGAAAATGATGTATCACGGAAGTTCGCCGCCGGGGGCGTTCGGTCCAAAGAGGAACTATTTAACTCGGAGGGCATTTCACAATATGTTTCGGATTCCGAATTTTTGGCGGAAGTTGAGTTATTAGGCGACGAGGAAGTCATTTTGCATATGGACCCGGAGGGATCATCAGGTTCTCGCGCTAACGGTAACAACGAGTCTCATGCGCATTCCTCGGAGGATGAAATCGAGTTCGACGATTCAGATTTCGATGATTTTGCAGAGGCAGAGCAAGAGTCGAATGAGCCGAAATCCTCCACGCATCTGAGTCCAGAAAAGAAAAGTGCCGACACGGATGTTGAATCGGAAGAAGATACCATTTCTATTTCGGACAATGATGTTTCCCTTGCCCAGAGGGCGTTGACAACTTTCGTTTCAAGCAATGAACATGCTAAGAAGTTTCGAAATCTTCCTCGGGAGGAGTTGTTCATACCCAGCGCAGGTGGGCTCGCCTATAAAGAGTTGGACATTCTCAAAACCGACAGCTGGGGAAATTTGCACGTTGCCATTGAGATCAACACAGGAAAAAACTCGTTAATCCGCATCTTTCGCAAAGATCTCCTTAATAGGTCTGATTTTGCAGAATTTATCAGACATGTCAGTGATCTCAACTTCAATTTGCAGCACGAAAATATTCTACCACTCGAAGAAGTTGTGAGAGGGCCGGGCGGCCAGATTGGTTTTATTCACCCGTTTTATCCGACGACCTTGGACAAATTGATCGTGAACAAAGAAGGATGCATGCCGGACGAGCGATTTGAATTAGGCCTTCAGATAATTAAGGCTATGAGCTACGCCCACAACCACAAAGGAGGAAATGGAAAGGTACGCAGAATTTTCCATTTGCACCTTCAGCCTGCTCTGATACTAGCGGATGACGCGTGTAAGACTCTAGCAATAAGCTGCTTAGGCTATTCTCTTATCTATCGTAATTTGACCAGAGCCAAACAGCCGAGGTGGCAAGAACCCGGCATGAATCCAGCGGTGATGCCGCCGGAGTTTTTCAAGACGAAACCTGCACCAATAAAGGAAAGAAGCGCAGATATATACTGCCTTGGAGTGGTACTATATTACTTATTCACAGGAGAGTTTCCGTTTGAAGGGCCTTCATTGGACGATTACAAATTTCAACACACAAAGATTTTTGCAGCGCCGCCACGTCTAATTAATGCTTCCGTTCCCGATTGGCTTGAACCTATTATTCTAGGATGCCTTGAAAAAGAGCCGGACAAGCGTTGGGAAACGGTTGATGAAATCCTAGACATGTACGATCGAACCAGTCATTAATTATTTATTTACGATGCTTTGTGACCGAACGACGACTGATTACATCCGGCACATCTCTGTTCCTCTTCTCCTAAACTGTCGATGTAAGTCGTCAATACTTTACAACGTTCGCAAGGATTATATGCCGATTCATGACGAGTCACTCTGCCCCTTGCACGTGACGACATGTGAATCTTGAGATCTTTAATGTCATTGTACATTCTAACACAGTGTCTGATACTCCATTTTCCCTTGAAGACTCGGCACGTAACCGCATTACTGTCCAACCAAGATCGTTGTTCCTGCCCCATGGCAAACCTTCCTCCCCGTAAATGGAAACCGTAACCTACAGAAGTTTATTCCCCATAACCGCTTTATGATGCTACATGACACCGGCATATGCGAAATGTTCCTGGAACAATCAGGACTTGAGTCACGCTGATTTCATTAAAATCTTGACTGATATCTCTATTAATGCTACTAAATTTGGACCTGAGGTATGGATTGGGTAGTGTGAGAAAATATACTTCCTTCACATATTCAGACAAATCATCGAGAAGCACTCATCCAGTGCGTACTACCAGTTTTGCCGTTGCGCTCATCGTTTTAGGGATTCTTCTCACCGGCTATTTTTATATTGCACCGGAAACCGGAAACTCTCTGCCTGCGGCCTGCAATTTATCCAGCGATTCCACTGCTTACCAAGCAGGCAAAATATCTTATGTCTGTGATTCAGATGAACAGTTAGGTTGCTCACCGTTCAGCCCCGCATGTCAGGAAGTGATTGAAGTCACCGGACAAGGTGATACTCTTCTCTCCCTAATGAGTTCGAACATATACGATGAAAAGATCGCCAGAGTTGTAGCCGGACAACTAGCTTCAGTTATAAGCACTTCATTGGATATACCGTTCGACATTCATTCCGCTCTTAAACAGGGGCGTCGTTACAATGTATCAATCGATCGAGACGGCAACTTTCTCCAAGCATTGGTCGAAATTGATCCTTCAAACCTGTTCTATGTAGCCTGCAAAGACGGCAGTTTTACTGCATGGAAAGAAGAGGTCGTTCTGGATTTCAAAGTCGAAAGCTTGACCTTCAAGATGTCCGGGAGTCTCACGGATTCCCTTCTCGGCATAGGCGAAGGGGTCGAATTGGCCATGAAGCTTTCAAACGTATTCAGATGGGATATTGACTTTCAGTCTGAAGCCGTACGCGGAGATATGTGCAAAGTAATCTTCGAGCGTCGTTATGCCGATGATCGTCCGTCAGGGTACGGAAATATTTTAGCAGCGAGTTATGAAGGCAAGAAAACAGGACGCAAGACTGCAGTTTTATTTAACGGAGAACACTACGACGAAACCGGTATCGAGCTAAAAAGAAATTTTCTGCGATCTCCCTTAAGTGAAATCCGTGTTACATCCCATTATGGTCGTCGCTTTCACCCGATACTCAGAGTATGGAGAAAGCATAATGGGGTCGATTATGGCGCAGCGGCGGGAACACCTGTGTGGGCTGTGGCAAACGGTGTCGTAACTTTTTCAGGTTGGCAGAATGGATATGGAAATTACGTTTGTATCAAACACGACTCCGGACATGAAAGCCGCTATGGCCATTTGCAAAAAAGTTTCGTTCAGACCGGCCAGCGAGTAAAACAGCGTCAACGCATAGGGTTGGTAGGCCAAACCGGTCTCGCGGAAGGGCCTCACCTGGATTTTCAATTGCTGGTGAATAACAAACACGTCAATCCGCTCAGCGTGAAAATGGTCAAGAGCCTCAGATCGATCCCGAATCCTTTAAAATCACGCTTTTCCACACTCGTGTCGGATAGATTTAGCTTAGTGTCAAATTCCTCTCCCATTCAGCCGAAGTCCACAGGCAGAGTTCAGATGGTTAACTACTCTGAGAAAAAGACCAAAGCCGCATACCAATAACTTACCGAGCACCCTCGAATCAGTGACTCTTATTGACTACATTTTTGATGCAGTGTATTATCTTTCGCCAGTAAGATTTAAATATTGTTAGTTCATACGTGTGATCGGCATTCCGCTAAGTTGTTGTTGCAACCTAAAAACACGTATTCTCTGCATCCGGGAACAACGGCGTCATGAAAGGAGCTGCCAAATGGGTGACCGCAAATGGTTCAGTTTATGTATCCTGATACTCAGTATTGTTATTGCACCGACACTAAGTCATGGGTTCCTCGACTATCTTTTTTCAGGCTCTGCAAGTAGAGATGCGATAGATAATTCCGCTGTCGGAGATCTTCGAGCCTGGTGGACGGGCAACCCCGCTTATCAATTTAATCCATACTATAGTGGACCGGCACAGCCGCAGCAGAATCCCGGCCAAAATCAGGCCCAGCAACCCGCCCAGGCACCCCCACAGATCAATTATTATCCTCCGCAAGGAGGTGGTTACCCTCAGCCTGCTCAACAGCAGTACTCGGCATATCCTCAAGGACAACCTCAGCCTGCTCAGCAGCCTTATCCTCAGCAAATGCCGCAGCAGCAGTATCCAATGACTCCTCAGCAATATCAGGGTATGCAACAGCAGGCTCAAACTCCACAATACCAGGGCATGCAGCAGCCGCCCCAACAATATCAGCCTGGACCACAGCAGCAGTTTTATCCTGGAAGGCAGTAGTATAGATTATAAGCTTTGATTTAGATCTACGATTTGTTTCGCGATAGACGGATCAATTAACCGCTTTTAAGCGCCCACCCGCAATACGGCCTTGTGCCGTATGTGGGTGTTCAGTAACCAATTTTTTGAATATAATTTTCGCGGACTGTGAATCGCCCATTTTTTCAAATGACTGTCCCTGCTTGAGCAACGCATTCAATTCTTTTTTTGATCCAGGATATTCCTTTAATACACGGTCGAACTGTAGTACAGCTTCTTCGAACTTGCCCTGATTAAACTTCGCCTCACCTATCCAGTATAATGCATCGGCAGCCAGAGATGTTTGTGAATAATTTTTCATTAATTCTTCGAACTGGGTAACCGCAGGATCGTACTCGCCCTTTTTGAAATGAGCGTATGCTTCTCGGTATATCTTTTCATCCTGGGAAACGGGCTGATTTTGGATTTCAATTGGAGCGGCCGGAGCGATTTCCGTCGTTCGTGAATTTGCGGTGTGCGTTTTCTGATTCGATGGAACTTCGGGTGCCCTTGAGTCAGTAACTCTATTCAGTTGTTCGGAGGATGCTTGATGGCTTCCTCCTGAAATGCCGATTTTTTCTTCGATCAGAGCAACTCGATCTTGGAGGCTACGTAACGATTCCGTATTTTTTCCGCTCAATTCGATTTTCTCGATCAAAGCTCTGAGTTTTTGAAGCTCGAGTTCCATTTCGTCAAGTCGGGTAATCGTTCTAATCTGGGTCTGATCAACCGGAGGAACGGATTGTGCGGGTTTGATATAGGGCAATTCCGGGCCGCTCCCGCGAGTCAGACAACCACAGAGAAAAGGCAGGCAACATACAGCAATTAACCACAGACCCCAAATGCGCAATTTCATTTCACTTGCCCAATCATTTTGCCACTCTTAGGTATACACGTCTATTCTTCGCCCAAGCCGCCTCGTTGTGCCCTGGGTCGACCGGTAATTCGCTTCCGTACGACACAGTGGACAACCTATGAGGTTCAATGCCCAGAGCCGATAAGTATTCGACCGTTGACCGTGCTCGGCGTTCGCCCAATGCGAGGTTATATTCCGCGGTACCTCGTTCATCGCAATGGCCTTCAGCTACAATTTTTAGGTGCGGCACTCTCTTGAGAACCTGCGAATTGAATTCCGCGGCTTGCTGGGCTTCCGAACTGAGCGCATATTTATCAAAATCGAAATAAATGGTCCGTAGTTCCGCCTGGAGAGCCTGTAATTCACCCTCCTGAACTGGAATCCCAGTGTATTTGCCGTAGTAATCGGGTCCTCCCATCTGAGCACCGTCCTGTTTAACCAGC
Source organism: uncultured Syntrophaceae bacterium (assembly GCA_964613745.1). GTDB lineage: Bacteria > Desulfobacterota > Desulfomonilia > Desulfomonilales > Desulfomonilaceae > CAZTJA01. The sequence continues at coordinate 153 of CAZTJA010000020.1, read as the reverse complement.
GGACGGGAACACCCCAGCAGGGTGAATAAGAGAATGATTACCGGGAGAAGAATTTTGATATTCAGTTTGAAGGACATTTGCTTACTCCAAGGTCCGCTCATGCTAAAAGCTGCGCGACCAGGCAGGGGATTTTCCCGCCATCCGGGCAATCGG
>CAZTJA010000019.1:16491-35799 GCA_964613745.1 uncultured Syntrophaceae bacterium | reverse complement strand
TCGCACATCCTAACATGAGGTTTACCGTTCAGCATACATCTGTTTTCTTTCACCCAGGCAGTAATAGGGATGTGAGTGGACAATCAGGTTTTGAACGTTTCGTGATCCTGAAAACCTGATCACTAACAGCAGCCATATGGCGAAGAAAACTATTTGCCCGGTCAGATGAATAGTCAGGAATAAACATGCGACAATTACCGATTGTGCGAATGCCGGAACAGTTCGCTGATTGTCTCCGATCCGGCATACCACAGTCACGATCAACGATCCTATGAAAATACCGAGCAACCCGAAGTTTGCGACTGATTCGTCCAATATGCCTGAAGTGAATCCCCACCATAAATTCTCCGGTGATTCAGATAATCCCGCGGAAGTGATGTAGACAGAATAGGGCCATGGTTTTCCAGGCCACAAACTCCTCGGAACCCAAATAGTTGCATAATAAAGTAGGCTTTGACCTCTATGCTCAAGAATCCTTAGTTTATCGGGGTGAAGTTCCGCAAAGATAGCTGTCTTGAGCGTATGATCCCTGCCGAAATCCAGACGAAGACTCTCATATAAGTTAAGACTTCCGGGATCGATTCTGTCGAATCCGTATTGATACGCTACCGAGAATGTTCCCAGAAATACCACGCAAAGAAGAACCGTCTTCGCCATTCGGCGACCCCTCAAAGTGCCTCTAGCCCATAACCCGACCACTACGGACCCGATCGCCAAAGCGACAATGAATCTTTTTCCGAAAAGAACAGAGTTTATTATGATCGAGCAAATAAGAACCGCAACATGATGCGCTTTAATTGAGCGTTGAAAGAGCACCCACAAGACACAGGCCTGAACTGATGCCACCAGAATGAAAGCAATGAAAGTTGCCGTCTGCCCTAATTCCTGTCTAGCGGGAATATTCAATGCAAACGACCCGAAGTTAAGCAAACTTGTCCAGTGTGGAATGAGAATTGGTATTAAGAGAGGTGAAAAGGCGAGCAACAGTAAAGTAGCTTTCACGAACATTGGAAAGTCGTCGGAAGAGCTTTCGAATTCGCTCGTTTGCGGCCGGGGAGAAGTGAACCACCAGAAAGAAGGCAAAACTGAGATTATTACGGCATAGAAATAGCCCGTCCAAGAATCCCTCATGGCCAGAGTAAATCCGGGCATTTCTGGATAATCAGGAATACCGAGCAGCTCATCGAATAAAAGTGGAACCCCGTAAAAAACAAAGTAAGTGACAATGACGAAATGCACGCACCGCCTCTCACCTGAAAAGATTCGCAGGAGAGAAGCCGAAGCCCAAAGAGCCGTTATGGTGAACGCAGTAAAGTTGACGAATGACAACAGCATCCGGTCTATTTTCCTTCAAAGTTTATGGAGCTGTGAGGTTTTGCCTATCGGATCAATTTACGACGGTTAAATCGAGACAATTATCGTCGTCTCAGGCTAAAATCTTTCTTTCCGGGATCATTCGCTTTGATCAGTTCTTCCATCGCATCGATCAGATATTCACCCTTGAAGGTTTGAGGAATATTTTTGCCCTGAAAGAAAACCTGGGGAGTTGCCGATAATTTGAGCGTTATACCGAGATCAATATCTGAAAGAACCTTCCGAGCTGCTTCGGAATCTTCTTGAAGGAGCGTTTGAAATTTTTTGGTATCGAGTTTTAACATTTCAGCAAATTCGATCCAGGGTTCGTTCTTCAGTTTCTTTTGATTTTGAAACAGAAGATCACTGTAATCCCAGAACGCCTTTGAACCTCCCAACAGGTAAGCAGCATATGCCGCGCGAGCGGCTTTGCAGCCCAAAGGATGAAGATTACCCAACAACGTAGGATTGCATTCGTTCGAGAGCGGATAGTTCTTGTAAACCAGCTTGAGCAGCCCCGGATTCAGGCTTACTAAACTCTTGAGGTATTCTTCCGTGCGCGGACAAATTGGACATTGAAAGTCGCTAAAGAAAAAAATTGGATACTGAGCATCAGGATCGCCAAAAATTGGGTCACCTGGAGTAACTTCAACTTCGAACGTGGGAGAAGTTTTCAGAAGAGCCATTATGACCACGGGATCATTTGCGAGTTCCTCGTACTTGATCTTTATGTCGTCGAAACTTAACCATTTTTCTACCATCATAGAAGAAGAATATACGGCAAGAGGAATGACGAAAGCAGCCGTTACAAAATAAATTCTTTCCGGCCACGCCGAAATCTCGGGATACAAAAAGCCCCTTCTACTCTTTACGGCCGTGTAAATAACTATTCCCAACGAAAGGAAATTGACTGCATGCACCACCATGCACCAGGTGCACAGGTAGTCAACCTCATAGATCATTATGTATATGTAGTACCAGCTGAATCCTATCGCTGCGAAAAAATACACCAGCAACAAAACCCAGGTCACTTTTCTCAAACGATCTACAAAAAGAGCATTTATCAAGAGCCATAAAACGAAAGCAAACCCCATGAGACCGAGGACCGAAGATGGAAAATACTTCAGGAGCACAGAATATTCGGTCGTGAGTATGCCGTCACAGTTCACGTTTCCTACAGCCCGGCACAATGGAGAATCCCCGACCGAAGCAATGTTTGTAGAAAGTACTATGTGCCTGTACGTAAGAAAACCCGTTGCAAACATCCCGATAATGGCCAATATCAAGAGAAGGATGATAGGCGTGCGGCCTGTGAAATAGGGTTTATCTTTCGGTATATCGTCAACCGACAAGAGCTGACGCCCCTGGTGCCATCGTTGGAATAGCGAATTTTGAGAACTGGTAGACTTACTCATCTCAATGAACCCGAGAGGTTTGAATGTAAATACGAATAGAATCTAGAAAAAAAAAACCCAATGGTCAATTACGCAGACGCAATAATATCTAATTGTTTATTGGTAGTCAGATTCGGAGGAAACATGGCTGGAAAACCACTAGATACTAAATATGTGTGGGTCAAGGATGACCAAAATATTGAATACCTCTGTCCAATTGATGCACTGAAGGAAGCCGATAGCCCTAAGGCCGGTGAATTGCGGGAATGTATTAATGTCGATTCTTTAAAGGATTTGGTTGACGACCTGTAGGTTATTCGTACCTTAAAGCCTCTATTGGGTGGAGTCTTGATGCCTTGTAAGCCGGGTAGAAACCAAAAAACACACCGACCGCAGCAGAAAAAAACAAGGCGACAAGAACCGCCCAGGGGCTTATGAGTGCAGGCCAACCACTGGTTTTTGAAAAAATAAATGCTCCAAAAGCGCCCAGTGCTATTCCGATCATTCCGCCAAGCATCGAAAGAACCACGGCTTCTATCAAAAATTGAGAAAGGATATCCGCTGATCTCGCTCCTACCGCCATTCTAATCCCAATTTCTCTGGTGCGCTCCGTTACGGATACAAGCATGATGTTCATGATGCCTATCCCGCCGACCAGCAAGGAAATGGCAGCTATTGCTCCCAAAAGGGTCGTCATAATGTTGAGCGTTTTTCTTGCCGTATCCAGGATTTCAGTCAGATTGCGTACCGTGAAATCCTTCTCCTGCCCTCTTCCGATCTTATGCCTTCTGGTAAGAAGTTCGTCAATTTGCTTTTCGGCGTCAGGTATAAGAGGGATCTCTTTGGCTTGAACCAGTATAGCGTTTACTTCATCAGGGAACGGTGTTCCAAATAGTCGGTTTTGCGATGTTTTCAGCGGAACAAATACTGCATCATCCTGATCGTCACCTCTGGGTGATTGCCCCTTTCGCTCCAATACCCCAATTATAGTGAAAGGCACGTTTTTTATTCGCACTATCTTGCCGAGGGGATAGGCCTCTCCCATGAGGTTTTCCAGGAGAGTTTGCCCTATGATCGCCACTTTAGCAGCATGATTTTCCTCTTCAGGAGTAAACATACGACCAAAAGAGATTTTCCATTCACGTACAGTAAAGTAATCCTTTGTTGTTCCCGTCACTCGGGTCCGCCAGTTCTTATTGCCGTAGACGACCTGAGTTACTTCGCCCCACACGGGAGCCGCAACCCGAACCGCAGGCTCTTTGGCAATCGCTTCCGCATCGGCGGACCTCAATGTGTGAACGGAACCCGATCCTAAACGAACCCCACCCGAAGTCGATGCCCCCGGAACCACGAGAATAAGATTGCTTCCGATTGACCGTATTTGTTCACCGATCATCTCTCTTGCGCCTGCTCCAACGGCTACCATGACAATCACGGCTCCGACGCCGATAACTATGCCTAACATTGTCAGCAATGAACGCATTACATTTACTCGTAACGCGCCTATACCGATCTTGAGACCATCGAGAGGACTTATCATTTTTTAGAGCGTTTCCGTTCTTTTCTTCGCACAAACAAGATTCTAGTCGGAGAAGATCAGCACAAACTTTTCTAAAGTTCCTATTCTCTCCCGGACCAACGGATCAAAATGGAAATTTTTCAGCAGGCCTGCGCTCGGGAATGTAGTCGTGGGAAATCTTATCTTCATTCCATTCTTGGGAGACATACAGGCTGCAGTAGCAGCTCCCGTACTCGGCTACGTCCGGAGCACGATATATACATGGGCAGATAATGTCTTTGTCATTCTCCCTGTCGTTTGACGATAACCTACAGGGGCAGCACATGTAACCGTATCTTTCCTTATTCACAATGAGTGCTTCCAGCAGCTCAAAAACTCTGTCCTTGTCTTTATTGAAGTAATAGCCTTTGGGTTCCTGAACTTTTCTCAACATGTCATACAACTTTTCAACTTCCGTCATCTTATTCCCCTCCAATTACATTCAGTTTAGATCACCACGGAAACTTCTTGGAATGAAGCCGCTCAAAAACCGGTGAAGTACGGGCCTGTGACCATGATCAAGCAATTTATTTAAACAATTCCATAATGCCGGGAAGACTTTCATAAATGTACTCCGGTTTGACCGGCCATTGTTGCACATGTTCCAGTCTTGCTGCTCCGGAAAGCACGAGAGCCGAATCAATTCCTGCATTTCTTGCAAAATTGATGTCGGTGTCGAGTCTATCCCCTACTACTATGCAGTCTCGCGTGCTTAATCCCAGCTTGATCAAAGCCAGATCGGCGATGTAACGATTCGGTTTGCCAAAGACTTTATCAGGTGACCTTCCGGACGCGGTTTCCAATGATGCGGCTATAGATCCTGCCCCAGGCCAAAATCCCTCTTCGACCGGCACGGATGGATCGCGATTAGTGGCCCAGAACTGAGCGCCTTTCTGCAACGCAAGATGTGCCTTCTTCAGTTTCTCATAGGTAAACTGAGTATCCAGGGCAGTGATGACTACTTCGGTCTCTTCAGGATTGCTCGTCAGTTTACCGCCGCTCTTTACTACGCCGTTCACCAGACTGGGTTCACCAATCACCATGAAGTGAACTCCCACATGAAAACGAACGATGTCCGCGCATAATGCCGATGCCGACGTAATAACCTGTTCATTTGTCACCGTCAGCCCCGCTTGTCTCAGCTTGCCTGCAACTTCCTCTTCAGATTTCGTGGCATTATTCGTCAGAAAGAGCCATTGAATACCCGCTAGACGAAGGAGATCATACGTCTTTGCAACACCGGGAATGAGATCCGCCCCTCGGTTCACGGTTCCATCCAAATCGGCCAGTATCGCAGAGTATTTTCGGGCCATGAATCCTCATTTCCAAAAGAATTAAATCATCCGCACTAATTTTGTTGCAGTAACTCCGTGGCTTTTATCGCTTCTTTCAGCCCGTACAAATTGTTTGCGGCAAACTCATGACCGCTCTCGACTTGGAGTGCCTTGGCAAAATCTTGCTTTGCCCTGTCGTGTTCACCCATTTTGAAGAGAAAAAAACCTCTGTTGTTCCAAATTGAAGGGTCACCTGGTCCCAACTTTACAGACTTATCAAATTCCTCCCGGGCCTCTTCAATTTTGCCGCTTCTGAAAAGGATTACCCCCTTCAGACTTAATGCCCGAGGCGATTCAGGTTTTTTCTTCAAAATAGAGTCCACATCTTTCATTGCTTCACTCAAATCATCTTTGCGGAAATTCGCTATAGCCCGTCCATATAAGACATTTACGTCATTCGGTATTCGCTCCAGAGCTGTACTGAAATCCTGTATGGCCGCATCGTACATAAGTCTATGCATTTGAGTGAAGCCTCTTTGAGCATAGACGTCTCCATCGGAAGGATCCAGTTCAGCCGCCGCACTGAGATCCATGTATGCCCTTACAGGATCCCCCAATTCATTAAATACCTTAGCTCTTTCCTTGTACGTTTCCGAGGTGGATTGATTGAGTTCAATCGATCTATTCAAAGAAGCCAGAGACTGATCAAAATCGCGTTCGCGGGCTGCTATCATTCCCTCCAGCAAGTGGCCTTCGGATGAATCCGGATCTTTCGAGAGAACCGTCTTTAGAATCTTCTTCGAAACCGGATAGTTTTTGAGCAACAGATGGGCACGGGCCTGCAGGGTAACTGCTTCCAGATCGTTTGGATTATTTCTTAGATGTTCTGTGAGTGCCGATAATGCTTTGTTGGGCAATCCTGCGCTGAAATAAACGCCGATTCGTTCCTTAACCAATTGCTCATCACCTGGAACCAGCTTCTCGAGTTCCGCATAATCGGCCTGCGCTAGCGCAAATTCTTTCAGTTTGGCATGAATTCGGGCTCTGGTTTTTAACGCGGAAGCATTATTTTTGATCGTCTTTATCAGCACCGCTAAATCCTCAAGGGCCTTTCTTGGATTTCCTGCCTTTATAAGAACATTTGCACGCATTTCCATCGCTTTGGTCGAATCAGGTTCAAAGAATAGAGCGCGAGTATACTCATCGTGCGCTTTGGGCCAATAGCCCTCCTTTTCGTATATCATTCCTTTTAATATGTACGCGCGAGCACTCCCCGGCCTTGAGTTCAAAGCCGTTTCCAACACCCGGGAGGCTTCGTCTAATTGATCCAATAGTATGAGGCAATGAGCCTTCTCCAACAGAGCCGGAGACGGCTTTTTTGAATGAGCCATTGCTGAATTCAGATCCTCGATTGCATGGTAACAATCATTCAGCGCCTTGTACGACATCGCCCGTTCAAAGAAAATCTGAGATAACAGATCACCTTTTATAGTTTGATCCTGGAGAGCGGAATCGAGCAACTCAATCTTACGCAATGGATCGGATTCCGACTGGGCCTGCTTAAATAATCTGAAAGGAGTTGTATCAGGGCTTTGAGCAAGTGCCGAATGCGCCGACACTAAGAGCGGAAAAATCAAGAGGAATAACGTTTTTGGCCACTTAGAAATCATTTGTTTCAACAAAACAAATGGTCTGTGGGTATGAAATATAGTGAGGCAACAAGTCCGGAAAGTTTTCAGTCATTAAATCTGAATGAGAATGCATTATTCGAAAAGACTTACCCGATCACCTGGGAAAACGGTCCTTAAGTTCCTGAACCAGGCTGCACAGAATGTCATCGAATTGCTTTTGCATTCGAATCATGTTTTCCCTCATCTCAAGAATCACTTCGACACCGGCAAGATTGACTTCTAAATCATGAACCAAGTTCCTGATTATCCTGATCCTCTCCACTTCTGTTACGGGGAAAACTTCTTCCGGAGCCGATTCAATTCTTACCGGATGAACCAGTTCCTCATGTTCCAGTTCATCCAGGAATGCGTCATCACATTCGATCAACTCTATAATTTGTTTTCTGTAGTAGAATTCTTCTGCCATTACACTGTCCAACTCAACTTTATTTCATCTTAGCACACGGAACCGAACGATTACAGATGCAAATCGTGTCGCACATCTCCAGTGTAAAATCCGTCAAGCACCTGGGCGGCCGCTAAAGCCTTGTCATCCTGGCTGGAGGGAATCTGCACCCTTATTGTCACGAACAAGTCCCCTGGAGATTTGCTCTTGAGATTGGGTACTCCTTTTCCTTTTAATCGGAGCTTCTGGCCGGATTTCGTACCAGCAGGAACTTTGAGCTGAACCGAACCCGTAGGAGTTGGGACGGTGATTTCCGCACCCTGCATAGCTTCACGAATAGTTACAGGCACGTCAACCCGTAAATTGTCTCCATCTCGTCTAAATAGCGGATGACTCTTAACTCTCGTTACAATGAACAGATCCCCCGGAGGTCCCCCATTGCGCCCGGGTTCCCCTTTGCCGGCAAGTCTGATTTTCGATCCGTCGTCAACACCTGCAGGTATATTGACGTCGATGGTCTCCGTCTTGGGTATTGCGCCGGCTCCTCTGCATTGCTGGCAAACCTCGCCTCCTTTGCCTGTTCCTCCGCAATCAGGACAAGTCTGACTAAAGTTGAATGGTCCTTGTGCTACCCGCGTCTGCCCTGTGCCTTTACAAGTCTTGCAAGGACCATCGCCGGACGAAGACACTCGACCGGTTCCGTTGCAGACTGAGCAGCTTTCGTGTTTTTGAAGTGAGATACGTGTTGTAGTTCCTTTTATTGCAGACAAAAAATCTATATCCAGAGCTGATTCTATATCGCGACCTTTTTGTGCGCTTCTTGGAGCTGCACCGGCTCCGAAAATATCACTGAACACGTCTTCAAAACCTGAGTACCTGAAACCCTGGTCGCCGAAATCCCCGCCTTGAAACCCTCGGGCGAATCCACCACCCGTTTGCTGCCACTGCCGATACTGCCGAGCCTGCTCAGGGTCAAAACCAGCTCTTAGACCTTCTTCGCCAAACTCGTCATATATTTTTCGCTTTTCGGGGTCCGATAGTACCTCGTGCGCCTCCGAAATAGTCTTAAATTTCTCCTCTGCGTCCTTGTTTCCGGGATTCACATCAGGATGATACTTTCTCGCAAGTTTCCGATATGCTTTTTTTATTTCATCGGTTCCGGCATCTTTTTTGACGCCTAGTTCGCCATAGAGGTCCTTCGCCATAGGGAACCTCCCCGCAATTCATCTAAACTTGTATTGGATCGGTCGTACAATTCGCAACAAGCAATCCTAAACCGAATTCCAACAGAGAATACTTATTAACTCACGCTCTATTGTCAAGCCGTTCCTGCGAAAGGAGGACTCATGACAACGTCGCCGTTGGACTCTAGACCTCACGAGCCTTGGTTTAACCACAACTCAATGATATATTTTACCGAACCCATTCTCGGTGGAAGAAATGATAATCGACTTTCATGTTCATCTGCTTCCTGAGCGAGTCAGACTTGATCGAACGGAGTTTTGCGCAAACGATCCCGCTTTCGGGATCTTGTACTCCTCACCGAAATCCAAAATCGTCTCAGGAGACGAAATAATCCAATATCTTGATTCCAACGAAATAAACAAGGCAGTAATTTTTGGTTTTCCTTGGGAATCAGATGAACTCGTCAGAATCAATAACGATGAAATTTGGAATCTCCACCAAAGGTATCCGGATCGGATTGTTCCCTTTGGTGTGTTGTCGACATTAGGCGGCGACAAAGCTCATCGAGAAACCGAAAGGACATTAAAAGCAGGATTTGCAGGCATTGGAGAGCTTGCCATGTACCACGGCGGCTGGAGCCTGGCCGATTTTGAAGCTCTGAGCCCGAGTCTGGACATTGTTGAATCGTTCAACGTTCCAGTGGTGATCCACGTAAATGAACCGGTTGGACACGATTATCCCGGAAAAATACCCGTGGATTTTAGAGGGCTGATGCGCATCATCAGAGCCTATCCTCATATCGATTTCGTTCTCGCTCACATGGGCGGAGGATTATTCGTGTACGGACTCATGCCTGAAGTTCGGAAAATCATGCATAGAACGTACTTCGATACCGCAGCTTCACCATTCCTGTACGATCCCAAAGTCTTGGCCGTTGCATCGGATATTCTGGGAAGCGAGAAAATCCTCTTCGGCAGTGACTTCCCACTGCTTGGATTAAAACGATACGCAAGGGACATTGAAACATCCGGCATTGATGAAATCAAGAAGTCTCATATACTCGGGTTGAACGGACAAAGATTGCTTGCAAACAAACACCACAAATCCGCCCACATGCAACCATGGCTGCGCATTGACGAGGTGTAGTGGCTGCGATACAATGATCTATGTTAAAGGTTGCTATTGTTCCACTTTGATTAATAAAAAATTTGTTTTGAACTCATTGATATTTGAAGAGACAATTTTAACTGCATATTGGATTAATTATTACATGCTTAAAGCACGGAGTACAAAAATGACGGTCTACTCAGCACAGCTTAAATTCTTTACAGGCTGGTTTTCAGCCGAATAAATTTTGGTTGTCGTTTTCTCAATTAATCATTCAACAATTAATACCTGATTAATGGGAAGGAATAATTAGTATGAAATTGCCTCCATTGGGAGCACACTACACCGCAGACGGTAGATGTTCATTTTGTGTGTGGGCCCCTTACTATGATTCCGTTAAACTTCGCATCATCGAACCGGAAGAAAAAGAATACCGCCTAACCCCAATGGCCGACGGTTACCATTGCGGTGCTTTTCAAGATATTAATCCTTCGACTCTCTATTTTTATCGACTTGGGGATCATGATTTCCCGGATCCAGCCTCCAAGCGCCAGCCTCACGGCGTCCATGGTCCGAGTGCTTTGTTTCCTACGGACGGGATGCACGCGGAGCGCACCTGGTTTGGTGTTCCTCTCCACGATTACATAATTTACGAATTACACATCGGAACATTTACTCAAGCCGGTACCTTCGAATCGGCAATCTCCTATCTCGACGAGTTACGAGATTTGGGGATCACGGCTATCGAGATTATGCCCATCGCATCATTTCCGGGTGATAGAAACTGGGGCTATGACGGAGTGTTTCCGTTTTCAGTACAGGAGTCCTATGGTGGGCCAAGCGGCTTAATGAACTTCGTAAATGCTTGTCATGAGCGACAAATGGCGGTGTTGCTCGATGTAGTTTACAACCATCTTGGGCCTGAAGGAAATTATCTGCGAAATTTCGGACCGTACTTCACGGAATTGTACAAAACCCCTTGGGGTGATGCCATTAACTTTGATGGCCCTCACTCCGATAGTGTCCGACACTTCTTCATAGAAAACGCACTTTATTGGATTCGCGATTTTCATATTGATGGTTTGCGTTTGGATGCCGTTCACGGAATTTTTGATTTCAGCGCATACCACATCCTTAAAGAATTGAATGATCAAGTTCAAGAATCAGCATTAAAAGCGGGAAGGATGGTTCATGTCATCGCCGAAAGCGATTTGAACGACAACCGCCTCGTAACGCCTTCGAGTCTGGGCGGATACGGACTTGCAGGCCAATGGAGCGACGACTTTCATCATGCCGTACATGCTTTGATCACCGGAGAGGATTCCGGTTATTACATGGATTTCGGAAGTGTGCGGCATCTCGTAAAGGCATTCAGAGAAGGCTTCGTCTATTCGGGTATATACTCCGTTCATCGAAATCGAAGACACGGTAACGGTTCTCTCGGGATTCACGGCAGCCAATTGGTGGTGTTCTCCCAAAATCATGATCAGGTGGGAAATCGCATGGTAGGGGACAGACTTGCTTCCCTTGTCCCTGAGGAAGCGCTTTACGCAGCCGCAGGGGTCGTGCTCTTGTCACCGTATATTCCCCTACTTTTCATGGGCGAAGAGTATGGCGAAACCGCTCCGTTCACCTATTTCGTAAGCCACTCCGATGAACAGCTCGTCGAAGCCGTAAGGGAAGGCAGAAAAAACGAATTCAGCCATTTCATCCGGGAGGGTGAAATCCCTGACCCCCAGGAAACCACCACGTTTACTTCAGTTAAACTGAATCATGATCTTAAAAGGCAAGGTTTTCACAAGAGTCTTTTTCAATTTTATAAGAAATGCATTGAATTAAGGAAAACTTTGCCGGTTCTAAGCAATCTCTGCAAAGACTCAATGGCCGTTACCGGATACGAACACGAAAGAATTCTCGTTGTACGGAGATGGTTGGATGAGGACGAAGTAGTATTGTTTTTTGGGTTCAATTCTGAAGAATTTACAATACATTATCCATTTCCTTCCGCCGTTTGGCTCAAAATACTTGATTCATATGATTACCGATCCGATTCCGAATCCAATCTCCCCATCAAAATTGAAGCGAACGCAGAAATGAGTCTCAATCTGAGACCTTATCAAATTATTGTCTATGTGCGAGAGAGGAATTGATTTTATGACCAATTATGTTTGTATTCACGGACATTTTTATCAGCCGCCTCGAGAGAATCCCTGGTTGGAGTCCATCGAAGTTCAGGATTCAGCTTACCCCTATCATGACTGGAACGAGCGAATAGCAGCGGAATGTTATGGTCCAAACGCGAACGCCCGCATACTTGAACCCGGCGGACGAATAGAAGACCTTTACAACAACTACTCGCGCATTAGTTTCAATTTCGGACCCACGCTTCTTGCCTGGATGGCGCATGCAAAACCGCTGAAGTATCAGGCTATTCTGGATGCAGATATGTTCAGTGTCGGTTTTTTTGGAGGCCATGGTTCCGCACTTGCTCAAGTGTACAATCACATGATAATGCCTCTGGCCAATTCCCGGGACAAACGAACTCAGGTCGCTTGGGGTATTCAAGACTTCGAATTCCGATTCAAACGAAAACCGGAAGGTATGTGGCTCGCCGAAACCGCAGTCGATCTTGAATCATTGGATATTCTTGCGGAGTTTGGAATAAAATTTACCATTTTGGCTCCGAACCAAGCACAATCGATCCGACGAATTGGAGAAGAAAACTGGACCGACGTGAGCGGATCGCGAATTGATCCCACAACACCATATCTACAAAAACTCCCGTCAGGTCGAGAAATAGCCTTGTTTTTCTATGACGGACCGATTTCAAGGGCTATTGCTTTTGAAAAGCTTCTCGTCAATGGTGAACACCTCGCAGGAAGACTCCTCGGTGCATTTTCTGAAGATCGCGAATGGGCTCAACTCGTCCACATAGCAACAGACGGTGAATCGTACGGCCACCATCACAGGCATGGAGAAATGGCCCTTGCATACGCATTGAATCACATTAACAATAATGATTTCGCTGAACTAACCATCTACGCCGAATTTCTAGAAAAATTCCCTCCTCAGTTCGAAGTGAACATTTTTGAAAATTCGTCATGGAGTTGCGTACACGGCATAGAACGATGGCGTTCTGATTGCGGTTGTAATTCCGGTGGACATGCCTGGAACCAGGCATGGAGAGGACCATTGAGAAATTCGCTGGACTGGCTTCGAGACTCCCTAGCACCGATATATGAAAAAGACGCGGCAAAAATATTGAAAGACCCATGGGCTGCCCGTGACGATTACTGTCAAATAATATTGGATAGATCACCTGAAAACCTAAATGATTTTGTAGCCAAACATGCGAAAAATGACTTGAGCGAAGAGGAAAAGACGCGAATGCTCCAGCTAATGGAGCTTCAGAGACACGCAATGCTCATGTATACAAGCTGCGGGTGGTTCTTCGATGAGCTGTCCGGCATCGAAACCGTACAGGTCATCATGTATGCGGGCCGGGTCGTACAGCTTGCAAGAGATCTTTTTCAGGAGGATCTGGAAACAAAATTTCTCGAACTGCTTTCCGAAGCAAAGAGCAACATACCCGAACATGAAGATGGAAAAGCTATTTACGAAAAATGGGTGAAGCCCGCAATGTTGGATTTAACCCGAGTTGGAGCCCATTACGCCATCAGTTCACTATTTGAAGAATACGCCGGCAAAACCGCGATTGATTCATATTCCGCAGACCGGTATCAGTTTCATGCGTCCCAAGCAGGCAGGGTTAAAGTCGTAACCGGTCAGGCTGAGATCATGAGTGAAATAACGCATGAAACACAAAAAATGTCTTTCGGTGTGCTCCACTTAGGCGATCACAACATAAATTGCGGCGTCGGTCCATATCTGGACGATAGTAAGTATGATGAATTGCAGAAGGACATTTTGGATGCTTTCCAGGTGGCCGACTTACCTGAAACCATTCGCATGCTTGATAAGCATTTCGGTGATTCTCCCTACTCACTTATGTCTCTTTTCAAAGATGAACAGCGCAAAGTTCTCGATCTCATTCTTGGACCAACCCTGAACGAAGCCGAAGCAGTGAACAGCCAATTTTATGAGCATTACGCTCCCTTGGTACGTTTCCTCAGGAGAGCAAACCTGCCGCTGCCTTCAATAGTGACTTGTGCAGCCGAGTACGTCGTGAATGCCGGTTTAAGCAGAGCTTTTAAAGGGCAGGTTCTGGATCCCGGAATAATTGCTCCTATGTTGGAAGAAGCTCAACTGGCCGGAGTTCAATTAGATTTCCCAACTTTGGAATATGCATTGCGAAACACGATGCAGCAAATTGCGCAGGACTTCTTAGAGAATCCCGAGGACATTGCAAAACTCGAGAGCCTCTCTGATGCAGTCGCCCTCTTGAGGAAATTGCCCTTCGAAGTTGATACATGGAAAGTGCAGAATATGGCTTTTCGAGTATGGAAAAACCCTGTTTTTGAGGAGATTAAGTCGAAAGCCGATTCAGGTGATGACGAAGCCGCTGAATGGATCCAAAAATTTCAAATGGTTCTCGACGCATTGTGGTTCAAAATGCCGGAAGATTAATCCGTACCGGGTGCCGAAGGAGATCTCCTTCGGCTTATCTCAAATGTCTAAATCTTTCACTTCCAGCGCATGGTCCTTAATAAAAAGGAATCTCTTGCGCACATCTTTGCCCATCAATGTATCGAAAATGGTATCCGTCATGTTCTCGTCATCAACCACCATCTTGAGCAAAGTGCGGGATTCAGGGCTCATAGTGGTGCTCTTTAAAGTTTCAGCATCCATTTCACCCAAGCCTTTGAAGCGCTGAATCTCCACTTCTTTGCCGTTCTTCTGCTTGAGTAGCTTCTCTTTTTCTTTGTCCGAAAAGACATATTTGACGACCGACTTTTTGCCCGTACCGATCCTGATCCTATACAGGGGAGGCATTGCCAAATATACATGCCCTTTTTTAACCAGTTCCGGCAAGAATCTATAAAAGAAGGTCAAGAGAAGCGTCGCAATGTGGTGCCCGTCAACATCCGCATCAGTGTTGATTATTATCTTTCCATATCGCAGTCTGGAATAATCGAACGTTTTTCCGATTCCCGTCCCAATACTCTGAACGAGGCTTTGAATTTCTCTGTTGGCCTTGAGTTTCTCCGGGGATGCTTGTTCCACGTTGAGTATTTTCCCACGGATCGGCAAAATAGCCTGAAATCGGCGGTCACGTGCTTGCTTTGAAGATCCCCCTGCACTATCGCCCTCAACGATGAACAATTCCGTCAAATCACGCGACGTAGATGAACAATCGGCAAGTTTCCCGGGAAGAGTAAGTCTTCGGGTCGCGGCTTTTCGCGTCACTTCATCCCGGGCGGCTCTTGAAGCCGACCGAGCCTGGGCTGCCAAAATTACACGATTAACGATTGCTTGTGCCTGTGTCGGATTCTGATGAAGCCATGTCTCAAAAGCCGTGCGGACAAGCGGGTCAATCTGAGCGGCAGTGGGACTGTTAAGACGCTCTTTGGTTTGTCCCTGGAACTCCAGATTTTCATGCAAATAAACGGACAGAACAGCCGTCAAACCCTCCCGAACATCCTCCGAGGACAATACCTTTATCCCCTTAGGTAATCCGTTCTTCTTTTCTATGTATCCTCGCAGTGCCTTGGTTATGCCTGTGCGAAAGGCGGTCTCATGGCTTCCGCCCGCTGGTGTGGGAATTGAGTTTACAAATGAAAAGATTCGGACGGCAGTATCCGTCGTCCACGCCATCACGAGATCGATTCTGAGGTCGTTGTCATGTCTGTACTGGAAGGGCTGCGCATCCAAAGTGTTCTTACCTTTGAGTAGCTTGCCCAGATAGTCGTTGATTCCCGCAGGATAGAGAAATTTTTCTTCAGAATTATCGGCTTCAACTACAAAGCGGATCTCCAAACCTGAAATAAGGAAAGCCTTGATTTCCAAACGTTCTCGAATCAGCTCCTTAGAAAAAACTCGCTCACCAAAAATGTCCGGGTCAGGTTTAAATGTGACTTTGGTTCCCGTCGCATCGGATTTGCCGATTTTGCGCAAAACCGTAACAGGTTTCCCTCTTGAAAATTCCTGCCTGTACGTGTTCCCGTTTCGAGAAACCTCAACGATCAACTTCTCACTCAGAGCATTGACGACGGAAGCTCCAACTCCATGAAGCCCCCCTGCAACTTTATACGTATCATCGTCAAACTTGCCCCCCGCATGTAAATTGCAAAAAATCGTCTCCACCGTGTTTTTTCCTGTAACAGGGTGTTTCTCAATCGGTAAACCGCGCCCCTCATCCGATATGGTGATCCCACCATCGGCATGGATGACGACATCAATGAGCTTACAATGGCCGTTGAGGGCCTCGTCCACGCTGTTGTCCAGAATTTCCCACACAAGCTGATGAAGTCCCGACGTTCCCGTCCCCCCTATGTACATGCCGGGGCGCATTCGTACCGCTTCTAGGCCCTCCAAAACTTGAATATTTTCTACGGTATAAGAACTGCTCATCAGATATCTACCTCAGCGCTTTCGAAGCGGCCGATTTGGCTTATTCCCGAGTGCAACTGCTTGCCCTTCGTATCGCGATTAGCAACGAAAAGATCTTTGGCCTGATAAATCTTGAGCAGTCCCCTCTTTGTCTTTACAAAGATTTCGTCCCCGGAGCCGATCACTGCAAAATTCTTTACATGATTACCGGGAGTAAGCTTAATTGTTCTCACTCCTTGGGCCGGTCCGGATAACACCGGAACCTGTTCAATGGGAAAGACGAGAATACTACCCGAATTCGTACCTATTGCCAGAAGCTCCCTGTCCTCAGGAAGAACGTTTACCACTTCATCCGAACCCTTCAAATTGACAAAACGCCTCCCCATTCTCTTCGTAGCTTCAAGCAATTGAGAGTACTCGAACCTGAATCCCATGCCGTTTTTCGTCAACAATATGCCTCGCTGAGGTCGATCCAATTCGGTGCCGTTCCCATCGATCGTGTTTTCGGAGGTTTCCGAAGAAGTTTCAAAAAGACCGGGTTGTTCCTGCAACTCATTTTGCTCGGATAAGGAATCCTGTTCCTCCGATTCTGCGGCGTCGCTCACCGTCTCCGGAGCCACTATGCCGACGGCACATTCCCCGTCTACGATGGCAAACAAACTGCTCAAAGGCTCCCCGAATCCGGTGGTCAAGGGAACGTCAATGGCCCGGAGCACATAGAGCTTTCCGAAATTCGTAAAAATGGCCACAGTTTTGTCGGTTCTTACGCGAACATAGCCGCACAACGCATCATTTTCCCGGAATTTGAGAACAGTGTCGCTGCTGACATCCGCTCGTTGTCTTCGAATCCAACCTTGCACGGAAAGTATTACCGTAGTTTCCTCATGATCGATAAACTCATCGGGATCGTATTCCAGAGCCACTGCATCTCGTTCGGAAATGATCTGGGTTCTGCGAACATCACCAAACTTGTCGGAAATCTGACCCAGTTCGTTGTCTACGATCTTCCATAATCGTTCCGGGCTCCCTAAATTCTTCCGAATATCAGCCGCTTCACGTTTCTTTTCCGCCAATTCTTCGAGCAATTTGCCTATTTCTAAACCTACTAATTTGTAGAGACGCATTTCCAGAATGGCGTCGGTCTGCTCATCATCGAAATTGAACGCGGCTTTTAACTCTTCCGCGGCCTGGCTTCGGCTAGAAGCGGACCTTATGATCTTAAGAGCTCTGTCCAGATCATCGAATAACAACGCGAAAGCCTCAAGCAAGTGGATTCGTCTCTCCAGATTGGTCAGACGAAATTGCAGCCGCAGCACTGTTTTTTCGTACCGGAACTCGAGAAAATAGCGGATGATCTGAGCTAGGCCGAGTCGGTCAGGCACACCCATGGGCGTAATGGCTATCATATTCACCGGAAAATTTATCTGCAGATCCGTGTGCTTATACAAGAAAGCCATCACGAGTTCCGGTTTAATATCGGTTTTGGCCGGCTCCAACACAATTCTTACGTCAGCCGTACTCTCGTCCCGAACGTCCACAACCTGCTTCAGTTTCTTGTCTCGAATGAGTAATGCAATTCGCTCAATGAGTCTCGATTTGTTCACGGAATAAGGGATCGAAGTTACTATGATATTTGGACGGCCCCTAGAGGGTTTTTCCACTTCGAATGTTCCCCTGAGTCTTACCGATCCGTAACCCGTAGTGTAAATCTCAGCCAAATGTTCCTGATCATCGAGAATTTCAGCCCCCGTCGGAAAATCCGGACCTTTGACGTACTTCAGCAGAGATTTGGAATCCAGATTCATGTCCTTTATCATTGCCCTGCATGCCGCAATGACTTCCACAAGATTATGTGGAGGAAATGAACAACTCATCCCAACCGCTATCCCGGATGAACCATTCAAAAGCAAATTAGGCACCGCTGCAGGCAAAATGGTTGGCTCTTCGCCCATTCCATCGTACGTAGGGCGAAATTCGGTCGTGCCCTGTTCAATTTCACGAAGCAATAGACCTGCGAAACCGGATAAGCGAGTTTCCGTGTAGCGCATGGCTGCAGGAGCATCTCCGTCAACGGAACCGAAGTTTCCTGATCCTTCCACCAACGGATAACGAAGACTAAAATCCTGAGCCATTCTTACCATTGCGTCGTATGCAGCCTGATCACCATGGGGATGATACTTGCCGATTACTTCTCCGACTACCGCCGCAGACTTTCGCATTCGTGCGGCATCTCCCAGCCGCATCCCGTGCATGGCATACAAAATTCGTCTATGAACGGGTTTGAGTCCGTCTCGCACATCAGGCAAAGCACGTGCCACTATTGTGGACAAGGCGTAAGCTAAGTACCGTTTTTCCACTTCCTCACGGAGGGGTGTGGAATCACTATCATTTATATCCAATACCTGCACGGTCCAATCCTCTGCTTATAAGTGTCCCCTCGCCAAAAACATGTTCCGGAGCTTCGAGGGCATCAAAATATCCAACTTCCTGAGAATGGCAATAGAAAAATGCAGCTTTGGCTCTAGGTCTATCGGAGAAGACAAAAAGACAGGATTATCCGTTCAAGTACCAGACGAAGGAACCCGGAAGATTCTACATCAACTCGTTAAATCCGAAGTCGATAATTGATCGGGAAACAGGAGCTAGTTGTTTAACTCAGCCGAATATCTGATGTAGGCGAACAGAATCGTCTTATTTTACTTGACGTTTTCTCTGATGACGGAAGCCGCATAGTCAAGCGTCTTCTCTGCCGTACGAGAAAGAACCGGATCTTTGTTCAAGAGGCCCAAATAACCGTGAAAGATGTTCGGCTCCATGTAATACGTAACCTTGACTCCAGCTTCGGAGAGTC
>CAZTJA010000019.1:0-16391 GCA_964613745.1 uncultured Syntrophaceae bacterium | reverse complement strand
TGAAAGATGTTCGGCTCCATGTAATACGTAACCTTGACTCCAGCTTCGGAGAGTCTTTTCGCGTAAGCATTTCCTTCATCGAGAAGAGGGTCACAACCAGCAGTGGTAATCAAAGCAGGGGGCATTCCCGCCAAATCTTTGGCCATCAACGGGGATGCGTACGGATTCGTCCAGTCCTTTTGGTCGGGCAAATAGAAGGATCTGAAAGCGACCATTGCACGATTTGTAAGGACATAACCTCGACTGAAACATTTTGCCGATTCCGAAGCCGTCGATGAGATATTTACGGAAGGATAGAATAGACATTGGAAAGCAATCTTGGGGCCGTTTTCTTCTTTACTCTTCAAAGCCATTACAGTCGCAAGATTTCCTCCACCGCTATCGCCGGTCACGATGATCTTGGAGGCATCGCCGCCAAATGCTTCGGCGTTCTTAGCAGTCCAATTAAGGACGGCATAGCAATCGTCAACGGCCCTCGGGAAGGGGAATTCAGGTGAAAGCGCATAATCAGGAGAAACCACGATGGCCGGGATCGATTCCGCCAATTTTCGGATTACATGACCGTAAACCTCAGTACTCCCGAGCGTCCACCCGCCTCCATGAAAAAACAGTACAACAGGGAGTTTGCCCTCACCCGAATCCGGTTTTTTCTTCGGCGTGAATACAAAGACCGGGACTTCGCTTTCACCCGATTTCACCTGCACCTTTTTCGTTTCAGTTTCCGACAAGTAAACGGAAAATCCCGCATAGAATTCACTACTCTCCCGAATAAACTTGAAAGTCTTGTCGGAAAGGAGATCAAGATTAGTAGGTGAAAAGCCATATATGTATAGAAAAGTTCGGACGTCGGCAGAAGGCTCGCAGGTGTCACAAGGTAAATCAGATGAACCGACTGCAATGAACGGTAAGGTGCAAAACAGCAAGGCTACCGAAAAAACCGCAAAATTGATTTTCCTCAACTCATTCCCTCCATTCACAAATCTCAACTGAATCAAACAAAAATAAGTAGTCGTGCCTCGATACCCGGAAGCACCAGGTTAATCGGGGCTATCCACGATCAACGTTACCGGACCGTCATTCACGAGCTCCACATCCATCATGGCCCCGAATCTTCCCTGTTCCACAGTAACACCCTGCTTTCGCAATTCTCCGATGAACATTTCGTACAGTTCCAAAGCCTTTTCAGATGAAGCCGACTGCGTATAGGAAGGACGTTTACCTTTTCTGCATTCCCCGTAAAGCGTAAATTGAGAAACCACCAATACCGAACCGGCTACGTCCAGTAGGCTGAGGTTCATTTTGCTCTCGGCATCGGCAAAAATCCTCAGACTAACGAGCTTTTGGGCCATCCATTGAACCTGCTTTTGTTCGTCATCTCGTCCGGCGGCAATCAAGACCAACAACCCCGGACCGATCCGACCGAGCAACTCATTTCCAACAGTAACCTGCGCCCTTTTGACTCGCTGAACAACCGCCCTCATGCATGGAATCCGGATTTAGCTTCAGCTAAACGGTGCTCATACTCCTTAGCCTTTGACTCGTTTCCCGCCAGTCTAAAAAACTCAATTATGTTTTCAAGTCCAATCCGAGCATACGGATGATCAGCCCCAAAATTCTTTTCAATGATTTCCTGTGCGCGCAGCAGAATGGTTTCAGCTTCTTCGTAGCGCTTCATGCCGGTCAGGGCTTCCCCAAGATTGCTCAATGACGTTGCCGTATGAGCGTGGAACGGACCGAACTTCTTTTCCGCTATCTCGAGTGCCCTCCGGAAAAGCGGTTCAGCATCTGAATACCTGCTCTGTGATAGGAGCAAACCTGCCAGAGCATTCAAAGACGAACCTAATTCCGGGTGATCGGGACCGAAAGCCTTTTCCTGAATGGCTATTACCTTGTCGTACGTCGCTTTCGCACCGGGGGTTTTGCCTGCGGCCCTCTGGACAGCCGCAAGATTGGTAAGAGATATAGCCACATCCGGGTGATTCGGACCAACAGATTTCTCTAAGATAGTGATGGCTTGACGAAACATCGTTTCCGCTTTGTCATATTTCCCCTGCTCAAAGTACGCTCCCGCTAAATTATTTATGGATGTAGCAACGTCGGGGTGCATCGTACCGAGAGCTTTTCGCCTGATGTCCAGAGCCCTTTCCCACAGAGGTTCCGCTTCCTCATATTTCACTTGGGAACGGTAAATTTCAGCTAGGTTATTCAATGAGCGAGCCAAACGCGGATCAAGTTCCCCAAATTCTTTTTCAGCTTGTTCGAGTGCTTGCTTACCCGATTCAAGCGCCTCTTGATATTTTCCGCTCTGAAAAAGTTCAATTGTTTTTTTGTTCAAATCTTCCCACATACTATGCATCCTCATAGGTCAAAAACATCAATCCTGGTAAACACCTATTCATCCCACAGCTTGTCGTCAACAGTACGCCTGACCATCATACTCGGGTTATTTTCCAAAATCCTATTTATGGCCTCCATTAATTCGTCCGGCCGCTGAGTACCAAGAAGAAAATCGCGGCGTTTTCGAAAGGTAAATTGGACACCGATGTTGCCGGTGACGTTGTATGCCGTACCGTATCGAAAACTGTATTTTATTCCGTATCCACCATATTCGCGAATGGGGCGATACTCCCTGACTTTAAACGACACCATTTCTTCCAATGGGATGCGGTAGAACTTCATTTGGAACGGAAAAAACCGAACGTATAATCCGTCAATTCGCGCCTCCGTTATCAACTTTGCGTAGGCAGTCAGCAAAATCGCTACAGGTCCAATGAAGGTAAAAACCAATGTGACGATATCGCTGTCGGTCATCCGGTGCCCCGTTGTGAAAAGGTAGGCGGCAAAGGAAATGCCGAACACGAATGCGAGCGCGCCCGCTATTTTCATGTATTTTGCGTACCGGAACGTCTGTGTTTCATAAAAGAGCAGCTGCGGGTTCCAAATACTGTCCATTTTGAATCACTACCCTCTTTTTCATTCATCATACACGACACGAATTTTGACATGTGAATCAATTTTTTTCTTGCACTTTTATCCCATAATTTGGGATAGTAAGGTCATGGACGTTTACATCGGGATAAGTCCCCAAGTCGTCCGCTTTTTTTTGCAGCGTTTATCCATCAAATGTTGGAATAAAGTGTTTTAAGAAGTCTCTCCAAATTAACAACCCAAAAGTCCAAGGAGGAGTCATCAATGCCCAATATTCTCGTCGACGAGCGCGATGTTAAATTCGTGCTGTACGAACAACTCAACATCGAAGAATTGTGCGAACATGAACCCTATTCAGAATTTTCACGCGATATGTTCGACATGGTCTTGGATGCAGCTCAGAAACTAGCTGAAAAAGAATTGTTCCCGACAAACCAGGACGGCGATGTGAAAGGCGTGAAGCTCGATAACGGGCAGGTTACCGTACCGGAATCCTTTCACAATGCTTACAAAACTTTTTGCGAAGGCGGCTGGGCGGCTCTTCCTGTATCCCAGGAAATGGGTGGGCAGGGATTCCCCAATGTCATGTACGCAGGTGCCTTCGAAATGTTCATAGCCGCCAATCAGGCACTTATGATGTACCCGGGACTGACCATTGGAGCGGCTCGTCTCATCGAAAAATACGGAACCGAAGAACAGCAACGTGAATACATGGACAACATGTACGCCGGTGAATGGTGCGGCACCATGTGCCTTACGGAACCTCAAGCAGGCAGTGATGTCGGCGCACTCAGAACAAAAGCCGTAAAAAGGCCCGACGGTGCATTCAATATCACCGGCAACAAGATTTTCATATCGGCCGGAGATCACAATCTTACCGATAACATCATCCATATGGTTCTTGCCAGAACCGAAGGCGCACCCGTAGGAACAAAAGGCATCAGCATCTTCATCGTTCCCAAAAAGAGACTCGAAAACGGTGAATGGGTCGATAACGACGTGAGTTGCGCAGCCGCCGAAAAAAAGATGGGTATTCATGGATCGGCAACTTGCGCGCTCAACTTCGGTGAAAAAGACAATTGCATAGGCTACCTCTTGGGCCAGGAAAATCAGGGCATGAAGATCATGTTCAATATGATGAATGAAGCCCGTTTGTCGGTCGGTATGCAGGGACTGTCCCAAGGCTCCGTGGCCTACATGCATGCATTGAGATATGCAAAAGAACGCTTTCAGGGCTCCGACATAACCATGATGAAAGATGCGTCCGCACCGAAAATCCCAATCATGGATCATCCTGATGTTCGACGAATGCTTATGTACATGAAGAGTATGACCGAAGGCATCAGAGCCCTCCTCTATTACGCACACTACTGCGAAGACCGGATTCACATCGCAAAAACTCAGGAAGAGAAAGATAAGTATCAGGGATTTTTGGATATACTCATTCCCATATGCAAATCATGGTCATCCGATATCGGGTTCCGCGTAACCGAGCAGGCAATTCAGGTGTACGGCGGTTACGGTTATTGCCGTGAATATCCCGTCGAACAATTCATGAGAGATGTGAAGATCGCCTCTATTTATGAAGGAACGAACGGGATTCAGGCTCTCGACCTCGTTGGTCGCAAACTCACATATAAAGGCGGCGCTCTCTTCAAGAGCATTGTTGCCGAAACCGGCGCTCTCTTGAAAACCGCCAAAAAGAATTACAGACTCAAGGACATCGTCGATCCCTTTGATGAGGCACGCAAGCAGTTGATCGAAGTGACAAAATACTTCGGTCTCAAGAGCATTACCGACGATTTCATGATCCCGGTGCTCTATGCCACCCCGTATCTTGATCTTTTCGGCGATGTTGCAGTCGGATTCATGCTGCTGTGGCAGGCCGTAATTGCAGACCGCAGGCTGCACGAACTTTATGCCGACGCAAAAGCCGATACCCCCGAAGCAAAAGCTGAACTGGTAAAAACCAACCGCAGCGCAGCATTTTACAGAGGCAAAGTGGCTTCAGCTCAGTTCTTCGCAACAACTATTCTCTCATTGGCAAAGGGCAAAGCACGGGCAATAATGAGCGGCGAACGTTCCGCACTTGATCTGCCCGAAGAATCATTCGCATTAGTCTAATCCGATTCGGAGTCAACGATATGAAAGCAAGAAAAGTCGTATTGATAGATGCAGTCCGAACTGCCTTCGGTAGAGCCGGCGAAAAGGGAATTTTCTGGAACACCAGAGCCGACGACATGGTCGTGAAGGTAATCCGGGAACTTATGCGTCGTAATCCGGACATTAAACCCGAAATGATTGAAGAAAACGCATGGGGAGCCTTCTGCCAGGAAAAAGACCAGGGCCTCACACTGGGCCGAACTTCCGTTATATTGGCAGGTCTGCCGGAAACCGTTGCAGGATATTCCATCGACAGAATGTGCGCCGGCGGGATGAGCGCAATCACTTCAGCAGCTTCGGCAATTGCATTTGGAGCTTGTGATGTGGCAATAGCCGGCGGCGTAGAGCATATGGGTCACCACCCCATGGGAGCCACTGCCGATCCCAACCCTCGTTTTCTCACCGACAAATTGGTGGATCAAAGTGCCATGTCCATGGGTGAAACCGCAGAAAATCTCCACGACATGTTCCCTCACATCACCAAAGATATGACGGATGAATACTCCATGATTTGCCAGAAAAAGGCCGATGATGCGATCAAATCCGGAAAAATAGGTGAAATGATCGTGCCCATGACCGTGTACACGAAAAACGGATGGGCCGTGGCGGATAAAGACGAACAGCCGAGACCCGAAACAACATTGGATGGCTTGAAAAAGCTTAAAACCCCCTTCCGAGTCATGGGACGCGTTACCGCCGGAAACTCATCCGGTCTCAACGACGGAGCGGCAGGCTGCATCCTCATGTCCAAAGATAAAGCCGAAGAACTTGGTCTCCAGCCGAAAATGGAGCTGAAGTCTTTTGCCTATGCGGGTGTAAAACCCGAAATCATGGGCATTGGTCCAATCCCTGCTACACACAGGGCCCTTAAGAACGCCGGCATTGGATTCGACGAAATAGGTCTGGTGGAACTCAACGAAGCTTTTGCAGTTCAGGCCATCGCATTTATGGAAGAGTTCGGGCTCCAATACCCCGATGACCCGAGACTCAATCCATACGGTGGAGCAATCGCCTTTGGCCATCCGCTGGCATCCTCCGGAATACGCCTTGCCTGCCATATGATGCACGGATTTGCCGAACGTCCCGATGTCAAATACGGCCTGACCACAATGTGCGTGGGACTCGGACAGGGCGGTTCCGTAATTTGGAAAAACCTGCAAAAGAACGGCAAGGGCAAAGAAAAAGAAGAATCTAAGAAAGACAAATAGTTGTCTTCGGCATGGCCTCGCTGAAAAAACGAGTGCCGCTAGACCCCGGGCCGGCCGATCCGCAGCCCGGAAGTGAAATGAAAGGAATGGTCATGGCTGATGCACCGACTCTTTTCCATATAAGTTATTTCAATTCCCGTGTGGGGAAAATCGCCATTGTCACCATGGATAATGGCGAAGATTACAAAAAACCGAACACCTTCGGCGAAAAAGCTCTACGGTCGCTTATGGAAGCTACCGCCAAGATCGCAGCGGATAACGAAGTCAAGGGAATGATGCTATGCGGCAAGCACTACATTTTTGCCGCAGGCGCCGACCTCATGCAGGTCCCGTTCATCAACACCTTCGAACAGGGTCGTCAGATTGGTGCGGCGGGACACGCTGCCATGAAGACCATCATGGATCTTAAAATCCCGACCCTGGCTGCAATAAACGGCGCGGCCCTGGGCGGGGGACTGGAAATATCCCTTTACTGTGACTACCGCACGGTCTCCAAAGCGGTTCCAGCGATCGCGTTCCCGGAATGCTTCCTCGGACTCGTTCCCGGTTGGGGCGGGTCGACCTTGACGCCGAGACTTATCGGCCCCGAAAAAGCTCTTGAACTGATTATTTACAATCCCCTCAACCAGAATAGGATGATTGACGGCACGAAAGCCTATGAAATGGGACTGGCCGATCGCCTTTTTGAATCCGTTGAGTTTTTCGACGAATCCCTTGCATTACTCGTGGACATAATCGACGGCAAAGTCAAAATCGAACGAAAAGCTCCGGATATGTCCAAGCTCAAATCCGTCATTAATGACGCCAAGATGTTCATAGACGCCAAAGTACACGGAGCCGCTCCTGCACCCTACAGAGCACTGGAACTCGTTGAGGCGGCATGCGATCCGAACAGAAGTATTGAAGAAGGGTTCGCGGCTGAAGATAAGGCCCTTGGTGATCTCATTAAGAGCCGCCAATGTAAAGCAGGTGTTTACAGCTTCGATCTCGTTCAGCGCAGAGCCAAAAAGCCCGTCGGCGTTCCGAAAGATGTAAAACCCAGACCAATAAAGAAAATCGGCATAATCGGCGCCGGTCTTATGGCTTCCCAGCTTGCTATTCTTTTCCTCAGAAGATACGGCGTTCCTGTTGTAATGAAGGACATTAAACAGGAATTTCTCGATAAGGGAATGGGATATGTCAAAGGCGAACTCGCCGCACAGGTGACTAAGAAACGCATGTCCCAGGCCAAGGCCGATCATCTGTACCATATTCTCATTGGCACCCTCGACTGGAATGACTTCGCGGATTGCGATTTCGTCATCGAAGCGGTCTTTGAAGAAATGGACATCAAGCAGAAAGTGTTTGCAGAGGCTGAAGCGGTCATTTCACCGACATGCGTTTTGGCAACGAACACTTCGAGCTTGTCCATAACCGAAATGGCTTCCAAGCTTGAGCACCCCGAGAGAGTGGTAGGTTTTCACTTCTTCAATCCCGTTGCAATTCTGCCGCTACTCGAAATAATCAAAGGTGAAAAAACCGATGACGCGACTCTGGCGACCGCTTTTGAATGCGCCAAGAAACTAAGGAAAAATGCCATTCTCGTGAAAGACTCACCGGCATTCTTGGTGAATAGATTGCTCACCAAACTTCTGAGTGACTGCTTCGAAATGGTCGACGAAGGTGCAACCTTCCAGCAAGTTGACGATGCGGCCCTCGCTTTGGGTTTACCGATGGCGCCATTTGAACTCCTTGGACTCGTCGGACCGGCAGTTGCCTATCATGTCGGTGAAACCATGCACAAAGCATGGCCCGATCGCTTCCCGGTAAACGAACATATGGGCCAAATGGTTGCAGCAAAGCTTCCCATGATTTATGACGGCTTTGGTCCCGCTAAACAGGTCAATTCCAAGGTAGCCGAGATCTGGACTGATCGGGGCGACAAGGAATTCGTCAAGGAAGAGATCCTTGACAGACTTCTGACCAACTTGACCCTTGAAATAGATTACATCCTCAAGGAAAAAGTTGTTTCCGATCCCAAAGATATCGATACGGCAATGATATTGGGAGCCGGTTGGCCATTCTTCAACGGCGGCATCACATTGTATCTCGATGTTGTGGGCTACACGCCGAAGGTCCTTCAGAAAGTATTCTTCAGCATCTAATGACACCAATGAGGAAGTCCCGCGGGATTTCCTCATCCCATCCTCCCAAAGACCTTTTCCAAATTTCACCGAAATGCTATTACCCGCAAGTGACTCGGACTAATTCTTAGGCTCAAGAACACCCAATGGCTTCTCCAGAAATGTACGTCAATGTGGCCGTAACCCTGCCTCTGCATGGCCCATTCACCTATAGCGTTCCACCGGAATTCAATCAAAAAATTGAATACGGCAAACGTGTCACCGTGCCTTTCGGCAAGAGAATCGTTTCCGGCTTTGTTGTAGATCTGAATTGCCGTCCCTCACCTGATATTGAAATCAAATCGATCATCGCAGTCTCCGACGAACCCTCTTATTTTTCTCAAGAATTCTGGGATTTCGTGACCTGGGCCGCCGATTACTACTTTCTTCCAAATGGTCTGGTATTCAAAACCGCTCTGCCTGCCGGTTCCGATAAAAAGGCAAAGAAATGGGTGGTCCTCACGGAAGATGGTAAGGCCTGGGCACAAGAGACATTTGGAAACCGAGCCAACCGAATCTTCCGATCCGGCTCCGCATTGCATCAACACGTATCCTCGTTGATCGGAACAGAAGCTTTGAAACAGGCAGTAGCAAAAGGTTTTCTGGTCGTCCAGGAGCGTATCACTCCCGAGCGTTCACCCAAAACCTCTGAACCTAAACCCGTTACAACCTCGGTTCAAACACCCTTGCCTGAATTGACCTCGGAACAAGCAAATGCCGTACAAACAATCTCTCAGGAATTGTCGCCCAAAAAATTTAGTCCCTACCTTCTGTTTGGGGTAACGGGATCCGGAAAAACCGAAGTATACCTGCGACTGATTTCGCAGGTAATTCAGCTCGGTAGGCGGGCACTCGTGCTTGTGCCCGAAATTGCATTAACTCCCCAGCTTGTCGGCCGGTTTGTAGGCAGGTTCGGGAACGGAGTCGGCGTATACCATAGCGGGCTGACCCAGTCGCAACGATTGAGAGAGTGGAAGGCGGTTGTTTCGGGAGAAACTAAAATCGCAGTGGCCGCACGTTCGGGAATATTTCTCCCCTTCAATGACCTGGGCCTCATTGTAGTGGATGAAGAACACGATCCTTCGTACAAACAGGAGGATTCGTGCTGCTACAACGCTCGCGATCTGGCTGTGGTCAGAGCAAAACAGATGCAATCCGTCGTTATTCTCGGGAGCGCCACACCCAGCTTCGAAAGCTTCATCAACGCATCCGAGGGGAAATACAAACGAATAGATATGCCGACCCGCGTTCATGGCGGAGGACTGCCGAAGGTCGAACTGGTCGATTTGAAAACAGAAGCCCCCAGAAAATTTACCTATTTCACTCCTAAAATCGTGAACCGGCTCGATGAAACTCTGAAATCAGGAAACCAGGCCGTCATTTTCCTCAACCGTCGCGGGTTCGATACGTATGCTCAATGCCGATCCTGTGGTCATGTATTCAAATGCCCAAATTGCGATATCAGTTTGACCCACCACAAGAAAGACAGTCACCTCAAGTGCCATATATGCGGCTTTGCTACCCAGACTCCAAAGTCCTGCCCGAACTGCGCCGATGCAAGATTGCTCTTCGGCGGTATTGGAACGGAAAAGGTCGAAGGAGAGCTCGTCAGGCTCTTTCCTGATGCCCGAATAGCTAGGCTTGACAGAGACTCGACCCGAAAACGAGGAGAGCTTGAATCAATACTGGAACGCTTCAAACAAAAAGAAATCGATATCCTGACCGGAACCCAGATGATCGTTAAGGGTCACGATTTTCCCGGCATCGGGTTCGTGGGTGTACTATGCGGGGATCTCTCGCTCCATTATCCGGATTTTCGTGCATCCGAGCGGACCTTCCAACTACTCGCCCAAGTTGCGGGCCGAACCGGTAGGGAAACCGATTCCGGAATTGTCCTGATTCAGACATTCGATCCCGAACATGACGCAATAAGGCTTGCCGCTCAACATGACTACGAAGCCTTCTTCAAACTGGAGTCCTCAATCCGGATGGAACTTACATATCCGCCCTTCGGAAGACTCATCTGCATCCGAGTGGAAGGGAATTCCGAAAAACGCGTCGAAGACAAGGCCGTCGAGATTGGTAGAGCGGTGCGAACCTGGAAACAGGAGCACCCGGGTATTCACGTACTTGGGCCGGCACCTGCTCCCAGGAAGATGAAGTTGGGCAAGCACAGAAGGCAGCTTCTCCTCAAATCTACCGACCGGATGCTTTTAAGGCAGGCGGCGGCCCATCTATTATCTCAGGGGATTATGGAAGCGAGCGGTCTCAAAATCACGCTCGATGTCGACCCGGTGGATCTCATGTGACCGATGCTTTCCATTTATGAATTCTGCTGTACAATGTAGGGTAACAATAGTCTTGGAGGGAAAATGAGGAAAACAGCCCTGATTGTTGCAACTATAACCGCCTGTGCCTTAATAGGCGGAATTATAGTTGTATGGTCCGCATACCAAAAATCCGCCGGCGATACGGCAGTTTCGGCAGAATTGAAACAGTTCAGCGATGAAAACTTTGAAAAAGAGGTAGTCGAAGCATCCAAAACCCATCCTATACTGGTTGATTTTTATGCTGACTGGTGCTTTCCCTGCAAGATGCTGGATCCCGTGCTTAACGAAGTGGCTAAGGACCTCAAAGGGCGCGCAATCATAGGTAAAGTTGATACCGACAGGAATCTAATCGGACGAAAGTTCGGTGTAACCAAAATTCCCGCCGTCTACATCATCAAAGACGGCGAAATCAAATCCGTTTTCCATGGCGTCGTACCAAAAGAAACCATAATCAAAGCTCTTCAGGAAAACGGCGCATAGGTTCTATGGCTCACAACTTATCCCAATTGAACATAATCATTCGGGGCGCAGGCGAATTGGCCAGCGCAACGGCTCATCGTCTTTTCGCAAGCGGTCTTAAGCGAATCGTCATGACGGAAAGAGAAAAGCCTCTGGCAATACGAAGGAGGGTCTGTTTTTCTGAAGCCGTTTACGAAGACTTAGTTTGTGTGGAAAGTGTAGAAGCCAAACTTACTGCAAATTCGGCAGAATTGAACGATATCTGGGCTAATAAGAAGATTGCCGTGACGGTAGATCCCGAACTCTCGATACTGGATCAAGAGGAATACCGGCCCCATATCCTCATAGACGCGATGATGGCCAAAATGAATCTCGGTACAAGATTGGACATGGCCGAACTCGTAATTGCGCTAGGTCCTGGATTCTTTGCCGGCCGCGACGTTCATTTCGTCATAGAAACAAATCGAGGCCATGATTTGGGCCGCATCATCGATACGGGTTCCGCCCAGGCGGACACCGGCATTCCCGGTGAAATCGCGGGACAGTCTCGCCTGCGTATTGTGAGATCCCCGGGAGCTGGAACATTCTTTTCGCTTCGAGTGATCGGAGATTCCGTTGAAAAAGGAGATGTGGTAGGTCACGTCGATTCGACGCTCGTGAGGGCCCCTCTATCAGGAGTAATCCGAGGATTGATACGGGATGGAGTTGAAGTTACACCGAATCTTAAGATCGGTGATATTGATCCGAGAGGTCGAATTGAATACTGCGATACCATATCGGACAAAGGCAGAACCATATCCGGAGCTGTTTTAGAAACAATAATGTCACACTTTAATGTATGATAACCATCTCCCCCGCTGTTTTCATTAGCTAATTACTCCTCATGCCTCATTCTAATTGAAATTTATCGTATTTTGGAGTATAAACAACATTTATACGATCTAATCCTGCGAAGGATATCTAAATAAGTGTTGAAATAGGGGATGGATAATTGCGTACCGTTCTGCTTTGGACCGTCGCACTTGTATTTGTCTTTTCATCGTCGATTTCCGGCGCTTTTCAGGATGAAAAAGGCACGGATCAACAGCTACTCTTGGCGGAAGCACGCTCCTTAGCTAAAGCAAAGGGTGGCAAAACCCTTAAAGGCGATGAAACGGAAACGGCATCTTTGCCCAAATCAGGCAAAGATCTTTCCAAGCTCGAAACCGAGCCTATCCGTCTTGAGAACATCAAGCCGCTTTATACTACTCCGGGAATGCCCGGTGAGGGCATCTGGGATTCTTCCGGATCTCCAAGGGATTCCCAGGGCAGACCTCTTATTTTCAGGACTTTTTATCGCCCCAGCGTAGATTTTCCGAATGCCGTCGTTTACATGATGGTCATTGATATGAAAAAGACCTTCATGCAGTACTACGTCGGCTCACAAGAACCTGCAGCGCCAATGGCCTCATCGGAAGTAGAACCCGAAATGCGTAATCGCATTCTCGCGGTTACAAACGCCATGTGGATGCAACGGCATTCAAAGGGAGCCGGTGCAATATTTCGAGGCAAAGCCTTGTATCCGATGGTCGAGGGTATGGCGACTCTGATTGTATACAAGGACGGATCAACCGACATACAGGAATGGGGTCCGGACATTCCCATTCAGATGGTTAGAGATGCCAGACAGCTCAGACACCTTATCGTCAAGAACGGCACCGTGGTTCAATCCGTGCTGCGCAACGGCAAACTTGAAGACTCCGAAATCGGTCTCGGTTTTCTCCTTGGCGGCGGCGGCAAGAACCTGGATGGAAAACACTTCTGGTACGTTGCTCACCGAAGCGCATTTGGAATTCGAAAAGACGGTAATCTCGTGTTTGCCATAGGACATCATATCGGCAGTAAAGATATGGCCAAGGCCCTGGTTCTCGCCGGTTGTGAAAGAGGCATGCACGCTGATGCAAATCCTCACAATATTGTGGGAAACCTTTACGTGAGAGATGCCTCCGGCAATCTCATCACAAAAGAAAGGCTCTCCCCCGAGCAATCGAAGTACACTTTAAAGCGCTACGATGACGCTTACACCAAGGATTTCTTCGCTTTCTTCTTCAGGGATGATGCAGCCGGGTTACTTTTGAGCAGCAGAAAATAAGTTAATCAAAAGGGGAGCAAAGCTCCCCTTGGTAACCTCCCGCCCTTTCACCCCTCAGAACTTTTCATTAGATCACATTAGAAATTCTTGACGTAAACAATTGTAATTACTGGTTTGGTTTTCATTGCAAATCCGTATATTTTCCTTGACACACATGTCAAGCACATCTAAAATCCAGTAGTTTAATTAAAGGTTTATTTTAATAGAGTATACCCAAAGAACTGTTGCCCGGAATTCAATTAACGTCTTCCGTTGCCGACAAATTCAATCATCGCACTAAGGTACCGCTGTTCTTGACACGGACATAATCGAAAGGAGGATTTTCCTTGAAATCTCTCGTATGTTTGAAACAGGTTCCTGATACGGAAACCCAGATCAAAGTGAAACCCGATGGAACTGGAATTGTTACGGACGGGATCAAATATGTCATCAACCCTTACGATGAATTCAGTGTAGAAGAAGCTCTCAAACAAAAAGAAAAATTCAAAGCCGGTGACGTTCAAATCATTGGCGTCGGACCCGACCGCGTGACCGAAGCCATTCGTACCGCGCTTGCCATGGGAGCCGACAAGGGCATTCATATCAATGATCCCGCAGTCAACGAAGGCGACCCGTACATGATAGCCCAGGCCCTTGCCGCTGCAGTTTCCAATTTGGAATACGACCTCATTTTCTGCGGACACCGTGCAATTGACGATGACTTCGGTGAAGCCGGTGCCATCCTCGCCGAATTGCTCAAACTTCCCCAGGTAACCCTGGTCACGAAAGTCACCGTGTCCGATGATAAAAAGACCGCCACCGTGGAAAGAGACATTGAAGGCGGAAAAGAAACCGTCGAAGTGAGCCTGCCATGTGTTCTTACCTCCCAGAAGGGTCTCAACGAACCTCGGTATGCATCTTTACCCGGAATTATGAAAGCCAAGAAAAAACCGATCGACAAGAAAACCGTTGGCGATCTCGGCATTAGTGTTGAACCCAAGATCTCTGCGAAAAGCTACAGTATGCCCCCCGAACGGCAGGCAGGACAGAAGCTCGAAGGTCTGGAACCGGCGGATGCAGCGAAAACAGTCGTTCAGGCGCTTAGGAACGAAGCTAAAGTTATTTGACGGATTGAAACGGAGGAACTTTTATCATGGCGAATGTTTTGATATACGGGGAAATTAAGGCGGGAAAAATCAAAAAGAGTGCCTTTGAACTTGCATCCGAGGGCAGAAAAATTGCCGACTCCCTGGGTGGTGAACTCACTGCTTTAGTCATTGGATCCGCAGCCGAACAATTTGCGGCAGACCTTGGTAAATACGGTGTGGACAAGGTATTTGTCGTGGATTCCGGAGATCTTGAAACGTACAACTCGGAATACTATGCACAGGCTCTTGCACAGGTAGTGAATGATACCAAACCCGAGGTGGTCCTGCTCAGTCATTCAATGCAGGGCAAGGATCTGGCACCGAGAACCGCCGCAAAACTCGGAACCGCAGTATTGGCGGACTGTGTTTCCTTCAAGCTCGAAGGTGGTAAACTCTTGGGCAAACGCCCCATGTATGCCGGTAAGTGTTATGCGGAATGGGAAGCGAGCGGGTCTCCTCAGATCGCAACGGCTCGACCAAACGTTCTGGAAACAGCCGAAAATGCAAAAGCCGGTGCAGTCGAAAAAATTTCATTCTCACCCGATACTTCACGCAGCACATATAAGACACTGGATCTCAATCTTGATACAAGCGGCAAAGTTGACCTGACGGAAGCCGAAATCATCATATCCGGCGGTCGCGGTATGGGTGGACCCGAAGGTTATGGAATGCTGGAAGAAATGGCGGCCATTTTCGGATCAAGAGCAACCGTTGGCGCATCCAGAGCGGCAGTAGACGCAGGTTGGAGATCCCATTCGGATCAGGTCGGGCAGACAGGGAAAACCGTTACCCCCAACCTCTACATTGCATGCGGAATCTCAGGTTCAATCCAGCACTTGGCCGGTATGGGATCTTCCAAGGTAATCGTGGCCATCAACAAAGATACTGAAGCTCCTATCTTCACAAAAGCCAATTACGGCATAGTCGGAGACCTCTTCAAAGTGGTTCCGGAAATGACTAAGGAACTCAAGGATCTTCTCAAAGAATAGTGTTCATATCCAACTCCTTTGAACCCCAAGGCCGCCGGATTTCGGCGGCTTTTTCTCCGCCGAAATGTGCAGTTTCAGAACTCCGCATCAGAAGCGCATCTCATTGAGTTTTCCAACGAATCATTGACTCCCTGCCCAGAAATGTTATCATGGAATTATAGGGGAGGAAAAATAATCAACTAGTCTCAAAGTGCTTATCCCATCTCTGCAAACCCCTTAAATCAAAAGAGATCATTGTCCGAAACACTCACAAAAATACCGGCATTATACGACAAGCTCCTGACACATTTCGGACACCGTAATTGGTGGCCTGCGGAAACTCCCTTCGAAGTGTGCATCGGAGCCATCCTGACCCAGAACACATCATGGAAGAATGTCGTCAAGGCCATAGCTAATCTGAAGAACATGGATTGCCTGGATCCTGTAAGGCTTTACCGATCTGACCTGGACAAAGTTGCAGAAATGATACGGCCTGCCGGATATTACAACGTCAAAGCTCGCAGACTCATGAACTTCGTTGTGTATCTCGTCGAAAAACACGACGGCAAACTGGGGTCCCTTTTCCAACCTGAAAAGATGCAACTGAGAAAAAACCTTTTGTCCATCAATGGTATCGGACGTGAGACCGCCGACAGCATAATTTTATATGCAGCCCAGAAGCCCATCTTCGTTGTCGACGCATACACGAAGCGGGTCCTTCACAGGCATGGTTTCATCCACGAAAAAGCCGATTACGATGATGTTCGAGATTTATTCGAAAACGCTTTACCTGAAGACGTTAATCTCTTTAATGATTACCATGCTCAGTTCGTTGCAGTCGGACACAATTTCTGTGGAAAAAAACCGAAATGCAATGAATGCCCCCTCAATACTCCGGAATGCTATCTCCCGTAA
>CAZTJA010000018.1:0-36136 GCA_964613745.1 uncultured Syntrophaceae bacterium | reverse complement strand
CGATGTAATTTTCGTATTGGAATAGCCGTTTTGGCACCATTCGGTGTTGCCTCACTTTCTCATCCGTCGCGCACCCTGGAAAATGTTCCTCCTGCTTAATTCCTTTTGTAATCGGTTTCGAACCGCGCGTTTGTCCAGCATCCAATCCGGTGCGAAGAGTTCCTCCGGATGAGGGTCCGAAGTTAATCTGTGGATCACTATTTCGGGGGAAAGCTCCTCAAGTACAGCGATTGTGGCATCCGCAGCCTCGTCTTCCGTCATCAGCCTACAAGTGCCGCACTCAACCATTTTGGCCAAAACCGTCCCTCGGACTGCGTAGAGAGGATGGAGTTTTACTCCATGAACTCCGGCATCTGAAACTGCTCGTGCAGTAGCTCGCATCTGTGGTAATGTCTCGTGTGGTAATCCCAAAATCAGATGGGCGATCACCCGCAGGCCGAAACGATTTGATCTTTCGACGGCATTGAAAAATGCCTCAGCGTCATGACCACGGTTCAACAGTTTCAGAGTATCATTGTGAGCGGACTGTAACCCCAATTCCAGCCAAACGAGTTTTTGTTCTGAAAATTCCGCTAACAGTTCCAGCACATCGTTCCCGACTAAATCAGGCCTGGTTCCTACCGCCAAACCAACAATTTCCTTTGGATGTAGGGCTTGGGCATAGATGGCTTTCAGATGATGAATAGGAGCATAGGTGTTTGAAAAAGACTGCATGTAAGCAATAAATTTGCGGGCCTTGTACCTTTCCGACATTGCTGAAATACCTATCTTCAGCTGCTCGGAAATGGTCTTTCCCTTTGCGAATTCTCCATTCCCGGAGCCCCTTGAATTGCAATAAATACAGCCCCCCACTCCCAACGTTCCGTCACGGTTGGGGCAGCCTAAACCTGAATCGAGCGTTATTTTATGGACTCGTTCACCAAAAATTTCTTTTAGCCAGGACGATAATGAACGGTATCTCTGTTGAGTTTCGGACATATGCAGTTTATAAGATGTGGCAGTTCAACAATCAAAGTTAATGGTCGATTTTACCATGTCCGGTTTCACAAGGCCATGAGCCCCAAAACCTTCTTTCGTTGGTCAATAATGAAGTTTTCCAGTTCTTCGATGTATATATGAAAACAGAGACCGTTTTTATTTGCAATAGCTGTAACAAGTCCCTTCTGAAGTGGATGGGAAGATGCCCGGGTTGCGGAGAATGGAACACCGTTGTCGAAAAGCAGGTCGAACAATCCCGAAAAAAGCTGTTCAAAGCGAATACATCTGAAAACGAAGATTTTGTTCTTCTCGAGAACGTGAGTTCCGAAAATCATGCGAGAATACGGACAGGTATAGATGAACTGGATCGAGTACTTGGCGGAGGTATAGTCCGATCCAGCCTCATTCTGATAGGAGGTGATCCGGGAATAGGAAAAAGTACCCTTCTGTTACAAGCTTTATCCCGCGTAGCCGAATCAGGAGAAAAGGTTGTCTACGTATCGGGAGAAGAGTCTGCGATCCAAATTAAATTGAGAGCGCAAAGACTTCACTTAGACAATTCCGGAGTCTTGATACTCGTGGAAAATGAACTCGAGCAGATCCTCGACAAATTGAGAGCTCAGGCACCCGCCGTACTGGTCCTAGACTCCGTTCAATCAATTTACACGGCACAATCGGAAGCACAGGCCGGAAGCGTGGCGCAGGTTCGCAATACTGCCGCAGCATTCATGGAATTTGTTAAGAAGAGCACCTCCGCATGCTTTCTAGTCGGACATGTCACCAAAGACGGCTTTCTCGCCGGTCCCAAGACATTGGAACACATGGTCGATACGGTAGTTTATTTTGAGGGAGAACGAAGCCTCAACTACAGAATTTTGCGAGCTGTTAAAAACCGTTTCGGTTCGGTGAGTGAAATTGGCGTATTTGAAATGACGGATTTCGGTCTGAGGCAAGTTTCGTGTCCCTCAGAGCTGTTTTTGGCAGAAAAGCCTGATAATGTTTCGGGTTCAGTGGTAACTTCGATAATCGAGGGTTCAAGACCAATTTTGGCTGAAATTCAAGCACTCGTATGTGGACCGGTAAGTGGACAGGGCCGAAGAACCTGTTTGGGAATTGATTCCCAAAGACTGGCCCTAATTGTTGCCGTCCTGGAGAAAAAGCTCGGGTACACCTTTTACGATCAGGACATTTTTCTCAACTCCATAGGAGGCATAAGAGCCCAGGAACCCGGGGTGGATTTGGCCGTTGCCGCTTCCCTCATATCGTCTTTTGTGGATCGGCCGATACTTGAACGCACACTTATTTTCGGAGAAATAGGTTTGGCAGGTGAAGTACGAAGTGTATCCAGACCTGCTGAAAGGATCAACGAAGCTTTGAGGATGGGTTACGGCCGGATCATAGCTCCCGTTCATTCATTGCAGAACATACACATTCCGACCGGGGTTTCAGTCACCGGCATAAACAAGATCGCCGATCTCGCTCCTGCACTGTTCGGATGAGCGAATGAAAACATTTGCAACCTCGCTACAGTTACAAGTCGGCCGAAAAATTAGAGCTTACCGCAAGCAGAAAGAGATATCCCTCACCGCCCTATCGGAAATGACAGGTATAGCGGCATCCAATTTGAGCTCTATTGAGCTTGGAAAAACTTCTCCCACATTAAACACTTTGGTTAAAATATCCAATGCCTTCGGAGTCAATGCGTCAGAATTTATCAGTGAGGCCCTCTATGATCCCATCGTCATTATAAAAAAAGGAAGCAATCAGTATGACGAGGATCTTCCGGAGGGTCCGCATCTTACCGACTTGCTTGAAGAGGTCTTCTTAAAAAATATTAATGCCGTGTTACTGAAATTTCATGGACGTGAGAAGAGTCCTGCGAAAATTCACGGCAGTTGTCTCATTTACTGTCTTGAGGGATCGATACTGCTGAGTAGTGATTCAATAAAGAGCAACATACTTAATCAAGATGATTGTGCATACGTTTCGGATCAGATCAAAGTGGAAATCGAGTCCAATGTCCCGGCCAAAGCTCTGATTGTTGCTTCCAAAGCAATCCATACGGTAATCTGATATCTATCTTCAGACTATTGCCGTCATTTCTTGTTAGTGTACCCGTTGGCCGCCAATCTAGCCAAAAACTTGGTTTTCATTCCTTTAGGAACATGGATCGTATGCTCAACCGATGATTTCCCGTTCTTAGCGGGAAAACTGCCTTTCTCCGGGGATATG
Organism: uncultured Syntrophaceae bacterium; assembly: GCA_964613745.1. Taxonomy (GTDB): domain Bacteria; phylum Desulfobacterota; class Desulfomonilia; order Desulfomonilales; family Desulfomonilaceae; genus CAZTJA01. The sequence continues at coordinate 32,926 of CAZTJA010000018.1, read as the reverse complement.
CGTGTATTGAGATACCATACCGCTCTCGGCGTGGTTTCGAGTAATTTTGCCATGGTGTTGATGGAAAGATCCTTCTGCAATTTTACATTTTCTAAGGTGTCGAATGCAGTCGAGTTCTGATGAGGAACCTGGACCCCATAAAAGTCTCTGTATTTACTGATGAGCGATACGGCAATCCATCGTGGAACATAGCGTTCCGTCTCAATGGGCAGCGGTACATCCCAATATTGATCTACCTTATACATATTCAGACGCTGTGACACACGACCCGGGCCGGCATTATAGGAAGCTGCAGTTAAGAACCAATCGTTAAACCCCTCGCGATCTCCACTTTCAAGAGAAACCTTCTTAACACGATTTATCCATGCCAAATAGCGAGCCGCTGAATGTGTTGAATGATTAAGATCTGCTCGATCGTCCTTCCAATGATTGATATTCATTTTCCAGTCGTATTGATCACAACCTTTAGGGCCGCAAAGAGCCGTAGGTTTTATGAATTGCCAGTAGCCATATGCTCCTGCACTGGAAAGTGCTCTGCTGTTGTAACTACTTTCGATAGCAGCCAGAAATATGAATTCGAGAGGTATGTCGTATTGTTTCAGTATTGGAAGAATCGTGCCTTTGTAGGTATCGCTCTTACTTAACCAAAGTATGACGCGGGATCTCCGATCCTGGAGAAGGTAATTTAATTCTTTGAGAATGCGTTGCTTGACATCAGGTCTATGAATTGGAACTTCGATGCCCGCAAAAACTAATCCGCTCTGCTCGATTCCAGGAGGAAATCCATAGCGAAATCCGTCGGAAATGCTCCCAAAGTGTGGGGCTCTGCAATTTGTGGCCTGGGATTCAACCGTTAGCAGCAAGAAGCTTAAAAGCAAACAGTATATGCTTAATCTTTTCATGAGGTAATCTCACTTTACTAATAGTGCTTCCATTATTATAGCACAATTGCCGAGACTCGCTCCAATAACCCTAAATCCCACTTACTAACAACAATATTTTTATACATCGGATTCATCGATTTGAGTATGAGACTATCGCCCGAAAACTCCACTTTCTTTACAAAAGCTTTATTGTCTTCCCGTCTCTTGAATATAACTAAATCACCGTCTTTAACTTCTTCCCAAGATTCCGGTTTGATAAATAGGAGCGTTCCGTCTCCAAAAAATTCCTTCAAGGAATCACCCCTTACCCGAACACAGTAAAGCTTCCGAGCTAATTTGGGATCTATACCCGGGGGTAACTCCACGTGTTCGAAACCTTCCCCCACCAAATAACCTCCGTCGGTATATTCGAAACCTTCTCCCGCACTTACATGCCCAACCACCGGAATTGTTCCTGTGCGACCAAGATTCGGCAATTCACCAAAAACTCTGGTTAGTCTGATAATTGCTTCCGTAATAACAGAAGATTCGGACGAAATTCGTGCCTCGTTCAATTCTTCATCCCAGTCCCAGGTGAATGGATGCAACGAGAAGAAGTCGACCAATTCTCCCTCGACAAACTCTTTGTTCGTTCGAGCTCGGGAGCAGAATTCAACGAAACGAACCGTGCCGAATGCACTTCCCTCAAGCGGCACTTCCTGCATTATGAGGTAAATTTGTGCGAGGGACTTAACAGCGGCATTTTCCGCTGGATGCAACTCAAGTGACTTAATTTCATCAACAAAACTGGGATCGGTGTTTATCAAACTGCTCAAGAGTAATTTTCTGAGACGCTTATATTTTGGGATAGGCCGCAGAGGTACTTTATGTAATTCGTAACGAACAAATCCCAATACGTCCTCTTCAGGCGAATTGAGAAACTCACACCACAATCGAAGTTGTTCACGATGACGCGATTTTCCCAAATCCGGTGGATTTTTTTTGCCGGAAAAAATTTGTGAAATATAGGCCGGGGAAACCCCGAGAACATCGGCAAAAGCCTTCTGACTTTTTCCAAGTCTGCTCAATCGCTCTTTGGCGAATTGCCCAAAGGTTTTGGTCATATTCATATGATTTACGTAACTGAATTGGTTTATTTCGAAGCCGGCCGTTTGGTTTGAAAATTGGTGTCCAAGTATCCTTTTAAAATTATAGAGAGAGTTAAATTAACTGTAAAGGGGAACTTGTCTCGTCTTAAACACAATAGAAAAAAGACCCGTGCTCTTGAGCACGGGCCTGGAGATGGCAAGGGGCGGGACGGGCGATCAGAATTGAAGGCCTAGATCCAGATAAAATCCTTCTATACCGACATCGGCGAACAATCTGCCTCGGTTTCCCTCTATTCTCCACTGTTTGTAACCGAGCTTAAATACGGCATCTACGTTTCTACTTACAGGTGGAGCAATACCTGCTCCAATGTCCCAGGTAGATAATCCGAGACCGGCAAAACTCATCCAGGTGAACCTACCGTCCATAAAGGGCTTGAACCAGGAAAAGTAGCCCGTGTTGGCGGGTTCATAACGAATGTGCGCGCCGATCGCGGGTTGTAGGATTGTTTGAGTAAAGTCGACTGCATCACCGGGAGATTTTGCGACTCTTTCCGACCACTTTATTACCCAAAGATCGGCGTTCGGCCCAAACGAGAGATCCCGGCCGAAAGCTACATCATAATCCGCTCCCAATACTATGGATGTCACATTGAGATCGGTTGTGATGTTATCGTCTTTCTTCAAGAGTAATCCACTGAAATTTCCGTCAGTAGAAGTGTGGCCGGCACCTGTCCAAGTCCAGGGCAGGTATTCGAATCGAAAAGTCACCTTGTCCCACATCCGGATAAATGAATAAAACTCCCAGAGGGTGGCATCTCCCGGAATCCTCAAATTGCCGGTGAGACTCAGAAAAGTGCCCTCGCCTCCTTTGCTGTTTACTTTAGTGGATCCAGTAATACTACTAAAGTACGGTCGAGTTCCTATCGCGAGAGAATACCCACGTTTTGGACAGAGTATTTCCCTTCTTGCTTGCCCCGCGGCCACATCCCAATTGGTTCCGGGGCTGTTGACAATAGTGCCCGTGGACCCCTGCCTGGAATTGGAAAAATCGGAATCGGAAACCCGAACCTTTATTGGATAACGATACTCCGCTTCCCAAGCAAAGGCAGGAATCGCGCCCGTTATGATGATCGCCAGGGCCGTCACGGCACAGGTAATAATCTGCGTGCCCCTTGCTCCCATAAAATTACCTCCAAACGGTGACAACATAGACCGGCTTTTTTCAAAACAGGTCCATTACGCACCGGATTTTGCTGCAGGGCGATAGACCCGTTAACCGGGCCTTCACATGATGTTCCTGATGCCTACCTTAAATACGCACTAAAGTCAAGGGATTTTATCCTGAATTCCGTTATTTATTTGCAACTCTTAAAGTTATTTTTTATATTTTTTCTGAACGTAATTCGTTTCTATACTATTATTTGCCTACACAAAATCGCTCAAATATCGAATCCAAAATTTCTGCGTCCGCGTTCTCTCCGGTCATTTCCTCCAATCGAAGCAGGGCTTCTCGGATTTCATAACTTAAAATCTCAGCATCAACAAATTTCCCGTTGCCTTTTTGCTCCTTTAAGCACTCAATGTGTTTTATTGCCGCTTGCAAAAGAATGTTGCATCTTTCGCTCAACGTTGCTCCCGACATCTTGCTCGATCCAACTATGTTGACCAGCAGTTCCTCTAATTGTTTTAAACCCGACCCTGTTTTTGCACTTACCGAGATCAAGGGTACGGTTTCATGGATCGCCTTCACGGCTTGCACGTCTATTACAATTGGAAGATCGTTTTTGTTTAAAACAAGAATGACTTTCTTATCCACAATCCAATTCGATGTGACGATCTCTTGGAAATCCAGATTTTGTGACGAATCCAACACCAATAGGACAATATCGCCTCGACTCAATTCATCCAGGGTGCGTTTTATTCCTTCCGCTTCGATAGGACCCGGGTTGCTTCTCAATCCCGCAGTGTCTGAAAGGACAAACGAAAAATTACTTAATCGTACTCGTTCACTTACAACGTCCCGTGTGGTTCCGGGATAGGGAGAAGTTATCGTTCGTTCGGATTTGATGAGGCTGTTGAAAAGTGTGGATTTGCCCACATTCGGCATTCCCGCTATGACGACGTTTATCCCTCTGCTTCTAACGGCAGCAGTCCTGGAATTATTTTCCAATTCCCGTCCGATTTGCAGAAACTCAGCTAAATCCTCCCATATCTCCGGTTCAGGTTCGAAATCATCCTCGTCAAAATCAATGTGAGCTTCCAGTTTAATTCGGACATTTTTGAGCAGTTCCGTGAGTCTTTTGATCACCGTCAGGAAATTGTTTTGGAGTCGAGACTGAGCAGCCAAAATGGAATCCAGATCGTCTCCCTCAATTATGTCGATTACGGATTCAGCTTGTATGAGGTTGATTTTTCCTGATAGAAAAGCTCGACGGGTGAATTCGCCTTTTTTTGCCGGTCTGGCTCCCTGTTCGACCGCCATTCTGACCACTTCTTCCAGAATGATAGGACTACCATGGAGATTGAGTTCTACAACGTCCTCACCGGTATAGGATTTAGGGGCTCTCATGAGTACGGCGGTACAATCATCCACGATCGTGCCTGTGGCAGGATCGAGTATCTGACCGTACAGGAGGGTTCTGTCGGGGAATCGAGATTGTTTCAGGGCAGGTTTAAAGAGTGCGGAAAGGATACTCTCTGAATTAGGCCCGCTAAGCCTCACTACACCTATTCCGGAATATCCCATAGGTGTGGATATCGCCACGATGGTATCGGACGTTTCAAAACCGATCATCAATCAATATGCCTAAAAGACTCCGGTGAGGTTATTCAAGTATTCGGGCTATCTTCGTTTTCTTTTTCCGGCCGCCCCTCTACGTGGATATACAATAATTCGTCGGAGAGGACCTTCACCGTAGCTTTTCGTGTATACTTCACGATCTTCCGCCAAAATGAGGTGCACGATTCTGCGTTCATGGGGAGGCATCGGATTAAGTGAAACCGGCCTAAGGGTTTTCTTAGCTTTTTGGCTGACCTTCAAAGCCATTTCCCTCAGGTTTTCTTTTTTCCTGAGTCTGTAATTTTCCGTATCGACCGTAACTTCCGTTTTCTCGCCCGGAGCATTTTCCTTGTTGATTATTTTATTGACAAGATATTGCAATGAATCGAGAGTTTGGCCTTTTTTTCCGATGAGCAAACCCGAACCGTCACCTTTAATGTCCAAATGAATAGCTCCGTCACTGGAAGAAGCCTCGACACTGATTTCCACCGGCATACGTCGGAGAATTTCCTCAAGGACTTCCTTGGCCTGAGCTATTTGTTTAGGATCGATTATCTTAACAGGTCGAGTTTCGGTAAACTCTTGCGATCCTTCTTCTTTGTCCAATTCATCGTTCATCGTAACCGGCTGATGGTCCGCTTCAAATTTTTCTTCCGAAGCATCACTTTCTTGTTTCGCAACCGGTTCCGCTTCAAGTACTTCTTTTAGGATATCCCGTTTCTTAACTCGAATTCGAGCATCACGTTGTCCGACAATACCTAAAAAGCCTCTAGTACTTTCTTCGAGAACTTCGATGTCGAGCAAAGCTTCGTCGGATTTCAATTCGTCGCAAGCTTTAGCAATGGCCTCCTTGACGGATTTTCCAGTAAATTCAAATGTGGTCATAATTAATATCCCCTTAATCGGCCATTCTGTTGGTTACAACCTGCTGAGCAATAGACAGGATATTATTAACCAACCAGTAAAGCACCAAACCCGCAGGAAAGCTTATGAAGAGGTACGTAAATACTACGGGTAAGATCATCATCATTTTTTTCTGAGTAGGATCGCCTCCTGCAGGAGTCAACCATTGCTGAAGGGCCATAGTCGCACCCATAAGAATGGGCGTGACATAATATGGATCCGGCGCAGACAAATCATTAATGCACAAGAATATTGAAGGAAAACAGACGAACGGAGCATGCCGCAGTTCCACGGCGTAAGATAAGGCTTGATATAAAGCGACAAAAACGGGCAATTGAGCGAGCATGGGCAAGCAACCGCCGGCAGGATTGATTTTCTTCTCCTTGTACATCTCCATCATGGCTTTATTGAATGCCGCTTTGTCGTCCTTGTACTTTTCCTTCAATTTAGCCATTTGAGGTTGCAGCTCCTGCATCCTCTTCATAGATTTCATGCTCTTGTGGCTAAGCGGGATGAACAGTATTTTTATCAGGATCGTCAAAATGATTATGTCGATTCCAAAATTGTTTGTGCCCGGAACCCTGATTCCAAAAACCGTAAAACCCGAGTTGAAGAACCGCAGCACAATCATTAACCACTCAGCCATAATATCGAAGATTCGGTAGTAACTGTAAACCAGGGCATTGGAAAGATTATTTCCCGCCTCCAGCAAAGCGTCTCTCTGCTTTGGACCGAGATAAATGGCCAAAGACCTTTTTTCCGTTTGTCCTGGATCTAAATCTATGGCGCCAAACCGAACCTTTATTTCTGCTATGTCCTTTGAAGGTTTGATCAGACTGACCTTGATGTTCGGTTTGTCATCGAAAACGAGAGCCTTGAAAAAGTAAACATCTCCGAGTCCCGCCCATTCAATTTGGCCGGACAGTTCTTCATCGCCTTTAATATCTTTAAAATAGTAGTCCTTCAGACTGCTATTAAGGTACAGTTCCACACTGTTCCAAGCAAACCTGTCATCCTCACCTTTAAAAATCTTACGCCAGGGAAATGAAACCGAATAATTCCTGCTTTCATTCGTCGTATTGGCCATTTGAAAACTAAAACCAACCTCATAGCTTCCGCCTCGGAAGGTATAAGTCTTTGCAATGATGACCCCTGAATTTGTTGTAGTCTGAAATGTTATTGATTTCTCATCTGCATCCGATAGAATTGCCTGTTTCGGGAAATCCGTTTGATAATTCAATTCGGCATCGGTGGTGACTTCATCCTTACGGCTGGTGAATACCAAACTGGGACCCGCCGTGTCCCCTTTTACATCAAACAAATTGACGAGTTCCGGACCATCAAGAGTGGCTCTGAATTTCTTCAATTTGAAGGAAATGATTTTGGCTCCGCGAGAAGTGAGTACGGCTTCATACAGGGGGCTATCGATACTGATCAATACTTCTTTTTGATCCTGATCCACCGGCACCATTGGTTTTATGACCGATTCATCGACTCGCGTCTGCTTCTCTGATTCTTCTTGGGGAATTTTTCGGTCCTGGGCCTTAGGTTCAGATGGTGATGTTTGTGTGGGTACTGAAGGGGATTTCTGAGGTGGCGGACTGTACAGTTGGAAAAAATACTGGAAACCTAAAATGATTGCGATTGAAAGAACGATGGCCAATACGAGATTTCGATCCATTGAATTTCTCCCCCGATGGGGTTGACGTATTTTGCCGAACTACGGCACAGGGTCATAACCTTGGGGCCCAAATGGTCTACAACGGATTAGTCGCTTCAAAGTAAGGTAAATGCCTTTGAAAACACCATATTGTCGAATAGCCGTTATAGAATATTCGGAACAGGTAGGATGAAAACGACAGGCGGACGGAAAAATAGGGGATATCACGAGCTGATAAGCCCTGACTATTCCAATCAGGGTGTTTCTGCCGATGACGGAAGCAATTTCTTGAATAATCGGTCCAGCTCCTGAAAGAGCGCTGTTGTATCTAAATCGGATGCCCCGACGAGTGGGATTATTAATATGTCCGTCTCGGGCGGAAGTTTGTGGCGATTGAGACGGAAATACTCGCGAAGCCTCCTCTTGATTCGATTTCTAGCGCAAGCGTTCCCAGCTTTTCTGCCGGCCGCGATTCCCAGCCGTGTCCTGCCCACAAGGCTTTTCAGCATTCGAATATGAAGATGAACCGTACTGTAGCGAATTCCCCTTTTGGCAACTCTCCGAAATTCATCGGACTTGAGAATTCTATCCTGTTTAGGAAATGAGAATTTTCGCTCAGACTGCGAGACGTTTACGTCCCTTTGCTCTTCTTCGTGCAAGTACTATTCTTCCACTCTTGGTCTTCATTCGAACGCGGAAGCCATGAGTTCTTTTACGAGAAAGATTACTAGGTTGAAATGTTCTTTTCACGGTGGTTCCCGACCTCTCAGTATAACCTCTGAAACGCTAATTCAAACACATGTAAGAAATTCTGTCAAGCCGTCACAAAAAGAATCACGCACAAGACATGGTTACATAAATTGTTTACTTGCCTTTGAACCAAGCAAACAATCCCAATATAGCATACTCAACCAAATTGTTAACCACTATCCTACAACTTGCAATCTTAGCTCATAATTCACATTATATTTTCTTTGCAATAGACCGAAGTTTATGCTACTTCCTGCCTCACTAAGGAATGGAGGTCTTCCAAATGGCATTCCAGATGTTCGTCATTATTCTACAACTAACGGCTATGTCGGCCTTTCTCATACTGTGGTATTTCTGGATCAAAAGGAGAATGGAAGCAAGTCTTCTCCTCGAAGAAGAGCATCAGGTCTTATTCCCATTCAAATATTTCTCATGGATATTCATCGGCTTGGTGGTACTGACGTCTTTGGTTCAAATTCATTTCGTTCGTGTCTCTTCATCCATTCACGAACGAATGGCTGCGATTGTCGGATTTTACAAAAAACATGAACAGAATGCCAAGACCGTGGAGGAAATCAAAGCTACGTTAGATTTGCTAAAGGCTGACCTGGACAACAATTTGAAGTCCCTCAGAATGTCCAAAGCCGAAAACGCGCTCTCGAAAATGAGTGATACCGGACCCGAAAAAGAGTTCGGCAATCAGGACAAGCCGCCGCTAGTGGCATTGGGTCCCACAAAGAGCACTTCGTCCGCATTCGCCAAAGAAGCTCGAGCTTCAGCTTTGCGAACTCAGGAACCGGATCGCCCCAAAGCTGACGATGAGACCAAAGTTTATTCAATGCGCCTAAGCCGCAGCGGTAGAGCGGCCGTCGATAACCTGCGAGTTCGTAAAAGGCCGGAAGCGGAGTCGGAAGTGGTTGACAAACTCAATCACGGCCAGGAAGTCAAAGTGACCGAGAAAAGACTCCAGAACGACACGGTATGGTTTCGGATAATTACCCCAACGGGAAAGGCCGGCTGGGTTGATTACAAGTACCTCAAGTTGGAAGGCAACGTTTAATTCTTCTACGAACGGGCTCCGATCGGAGCCCGTTTTCTCGTTCTGCACCGATTGAGTTAACCATCTTGCCCGACTCTATTGACAATTGCTCCCCCAGAGTGCTAAAAAATTGGGATAATTTAATTCGCGCCCTTAGCTCAGCTGGATAGAGCGTCTGACTACGGATCAGAAGGTCGGGAGTTCGAATCTCTTAGGGCGCACCAGAGATGACAATCAAGCGTCTGTTTCCGTACGGGAATAGGCGTTTTTTTGTACCTAAATTCCGGATCGTTTACTCACTTTCTGCTCAAAAAAGCCTGCAACATGTATGAGCACTGCTTTGTGTAACCTATCTTTTGATTTGAAGTCATTTAGATGTCGTAAATCGCATTGGTGATCTATTGATCGAAACTGACCTAAACCGACGGCTGCAGGTTGTTTCGGAAAAAAATCACGACAGAACTCGCCTTCTCGTATATAGTTAATTTCATTCCGAGACTTTGTTATCCGAAACTTCTTTTGCGACATGAGCACATCCGCCCTTTTATTTAGCCGTACACAGAAACCATAAACATCGAAAAGGAGTGGTTGTAATGGCCAGGTCCTTTGATACAAAAACCTATTTAGCTCTTATGATAGGTACGTTGTTCTTCTTCATGTCCGTAGTTGTTGTCCTTCTAGTGAACTCGTACATGAAAAGATTCGCCCTAATGGATGCGGAATCTGCAGCGAGAATGTCACTTGACCACAATCTTGCGGTCCACACTTACTTTTCAAAGGACCTAAAACCCAAACTCTTCGATCACTTCGATCAGGCCGTCCTGAGCAAAGACTACTTTGATCCGGTTTGGATGTCCTCGACCTTTGCAGTCAGGAAAATGGACCAATATTTTCATGAATTTAACCAAAACCCCTATTATTACAAAGAATGTGCCATTAACGCCCGATCAGCGGAAAACGAAGCTGACGATTATGAGCAAGCCTTCATCCTCGAACTACAGAATAATCCTGATTTAGTGTCAAAGTCTAAAGTGCGAACTTTGAATGATAAGCCCTACTTCACATTGTTGCGTCGCGGTGAATCCATGGAATCTTCCTGTCTGCGGTGCCATAGCTCACCGGACAAGGCTCCTCGCGACTTGGTGGCGCAATATGGCCCAGAACGCAGCTTCAACAGAAAAGTGGATGAAGTTACTCAGGCCATTTCCATAAGGATACCTCTTTCGGAAGCTTACGCCGGTGCTAACCGATTCTCAGTCTATTTATCCGGGTTGTTGCTCGTGATCTTTGGAGGCGGACTACTCGGCATATGGTCAGGAAACAAAAAGCTTATCATAAATCCGCTTACTCAGATTCGCGACCAAGCGGTTCGAATAACATCTCAGCAGGATAACCTAGGTCAGACAATTCCTGAACCTAAGGTGAGGGAACTCGGTGATCTCGTTTCAGCGTTCAACCAAATGTCGGTCGAATTAAAAAAGACCTACGACAATCAAGAACAAGAAATCTTGGATCGAACAAAGAAACTGTCCGAAGCGAATCGACAGCTGAAACTTGAGATCCAAGAGCGGAACAAAGCTGAATCAGCACTTCGAGAAAGCGAGGAAAAGTACAGGTTATTATTTGAAAAGGGAAAAGATTCCGTCGTGGTCTATGAGACCGAAGCAATGAAATTGATCGATGCGAATCCTGCTGCAGAAGATTTATGGGGTTATTCAAAGAGTGAACTCCTGGAAAAGACTCCGGCCGATCTGTTTTTTCATACTCCGGTAGATGTTGCGAGTGGACCGAAAGAAAATGAGCTTCCCATTCAATGGCGGGCAAAAAAGGATGGTACGTCTATTGCCGTTGAAGTCTCGTCTTCACATCCGTTCACATGGAAAGGCGAAAACTGTCTTTGTTCCATCATCCGAGATGTCACCCATCAAGAATATACGAAGGAGATGCTTTCGGCGCGAATGCTCCAGCAGGTTGTCGTAGCTGACCTTGGGCAAAGTGCTCTCTCGGGCAAAGATTTAAAGTCTCTCATGGATGAAGCGGTTTTGAAAGTCTCACGAACATTGGGAGTCGACTACACCAAAATATTGGAGATATCACCGGAAGAAGACCTGCTCCTGGTCGCAGGTGTAGGGTGGCGGGATGGTGTTGTCGGAAACATCACAGTTGCAACGGGTGCCGATTCGCAAGCCGGGTACACTTTGTTGTCGCGGGAACCGGTCGTAGTAGAGGACTTGAGATCCGAGAGCCGGTTTTCGGGTCCAACTCTTCTGGTGGAACACGAGGTCGTCAGCGGGGTGAGTGTCATCATTCAAGGCAATGGCCGTCCATATGGGATTCTGGGAGTTCACACCAAAACATTTCGCAAATTTACTGAACATGATGTGACCTTCCTTCAATCCATAGCGAATATTTTGGCCCAGGTCATCGAACGAAAAAAGGTCGAGCAGTCCTTAGCGGAAGCTGAAGAGCTTTTCCGGACGGCATTTGAAAACGCCAATATCGGTCTGTGTATTTTGGATATTAGAGGACGTTTTCTCAGGGCCAACAATCAGATCTGCAGAATCTGGGGTTTTTCACGATCGGAAATCGAGAATATGTCTATTCAAGACATTACTCACCCTGATGATTCGGAGATTACGCCTAGATTTATGGAACGAGCATTGTCGAGAAAAACGGATACAGACCAATTTGAGGAACGGTACATCCATAAGAATGGGACGATTGTTTTAGGAAAGGTATCAATCTCTCTGGTTCGGGATCGAAATCGTGATCCGATGTACTTTGTGTCCCACGTTCAAGATATTACTCAGGTTCGCAACGCTGAAATAGATCGTGAACGGTTGGTATCGGCCGTGGAGCAAGCAGCTGAAGCGGTAGTCATCACCGATTCGCAAGCTCGAATTTTGTACGTCAATCCAGCTTTCGAAAAGATCACCGGGTACTCTAAAGATGAATCGATCGGCAGAAATCCGAAATTTCTGAAAAGCGGAAAGCAAGAAGCATCTTTTTATGCGCAAATGTGGAGTGTAATTCGAGGAGGGGACACATGGTCCGGACGTCTAACCAATAGGAAAAAGGACGGAAGCTTATACCACGAAGACTCCACCATCTCACCTATACGAAATACGTCAGGCGAGATTGTGAATTATGTAGCTGTAAAGCGAGACATTACCGAGCATTTGGAACTCTCAAATCAGCTCTACCAGTCTCAAAAGATGGAAGCCGTCGGAACACTCGCAGGTGGTATTGCTCATGATTTTAATAATATATTGCAGGTTGTTCTCGGATATTCCGAATTGATTCTCACCGACACCATGCTGCCTAATAGATTCAGGTCGGATATTGAGAGGATAAATCAATCCGCTCGCAATGGGGCCGATCTTGTTAAAATGTTGCTGACGTTCAGCAAAAAAACCGAAATCAGACCGCTGCAAATCAATCTCAACAGACGTATAGAACAGCTTCAGAAAATGCTTTCCCGAACCTTGCCCAAGAACATAGAAATCGAACTTATTTTAAGCGACGACATCGCTCTGATTAATGCCGACCCCACTCAGGTCGATCAAATTCTGATGAATCTGGCGGTGAATGCAAGGGACGCCATGCCCAACGGCGGTAGACTGTTGGTGGAAACTCAAAATGTTTTTCTCGGTCACGATTATGTTCGCACACATATTGAAGCAAAACGAGGAGACTATGTCCTGCTTACGGTAAGCGATTCCGGAAAAGGAATGGACAAGACTACCATCCAGCATATTTTTGAGCCCTTTTTCACCACCAAAGGTTCCGGGGAAGGTACAGGATTGGGACTTGCTACCGTGTACGGAATAGTGCAGCAACACGACGGCTACATCGTTTGCTACAGCGAACCCGAAGTGGGAACCTCTTTTAAAATATATTTTCCTGCCATTACGGCTCAAGATGAATGGAATACGGTCATCGAGACACCTTCCATCAGAGGTGGTTCGGAAACCATTCTTGTCGTAGATGACGAAGAATTCATTAGAGACTTGGCGACCAGAGTTCTTTCCGATGCAGGATACACAGTAATGAATGCAGTGAACGGAACGGACGCTCTGCAGCAATATAGAAATCATTCCGATCACATCTCTTTGGTGGTCCTGGATTTGATCATGCCGGAAATGGACGGGAAAAGATGCCTGGCTGAACTCCTGAAAATCAACCCCGAAATCAAAGTCGTCGTAGCGAGCGGATACTCAGCAAATGGACATACAAAATCAGCTTTGGAACTCGGAGCACGAGGTTTCGTTTCAAAGCCCTTCGATCTCACTGAGTTTCTCCAGACAATTCGCTCGGTAATTGATGAGAATCATTGATGTCTGGTAAGCACCAGCTACATTTCTCGGGAGTTACGTGAATTCTAGACGGAGAAGACAGGTTCATCACACGTTAGATTAAATCTTTACGCGAAGGCACACCCACTCATCTTCCGGCGTTCAGCAACAATTTGTGAAAAGTGATGTTGGTTCAAGTGGGGCCGGTAAGTAAGGATTGACATAATACTCGTTCGGAGCGTGATTAGCTCCATTCCGCTTTGGAGATCCATTCATGTTTTTATTATTCCTGTTGTCCTCAATCATAACCGCCTTCATTGCTCTTTTTCTCATCTTTTATCAGGCAACCCGAAAGACATATCCCGGTTTTAGCCAATGGACAATGGGAGTAAGTCTCCTGGCCCTAGGCTACCTCCTTTTTGCGCTGAGACATGAATGGCCCATCTGGGTCTCCGTATTCTTGGGGAATTTGACTTTTGTAAGCGGCTTTTTACTACATCTCGACGGGATCCGACGTTTCCTAGGATTGAAACCTCTCGATAGATCACTTTTCATCGTTCTCTTAACTTTGGTTGCATTTCTAGTAGTTTTCTATTTTTACTGGGATTCGCCGGAATGGCGAGGTCTAATTTCATCAACGATAATCGCCGCCATTCATTGGAACATGGCAGTACTCATTCTGAAACGGGCTGCCTCCCCGAAAACTCTCTTTTACAAAGTCATAGCATCACTACTGGGTTTAGGTGGGCTGTTGTTATTGGTTCGAGCTATTTGGTTGGTAGCTGCTCAAAATGAAAGTCTCATGTTCCAGGCTTCCTATGAATTGGGATTTTTCATTTCTTTTGTTGTGCTTCATTTGGGAGAAAATCTTTCACTATTGATGTTGAATTCTGAAAGATTGGAATCAGAGCTTCTGGTTGCCCAGGCAGAGTTGAGAAAGACTATAGCGTCTTTAGAAAAAGCTTTGAATGAGAAAGACAAATCGGAAGAAATCCTCCGGCAAAGTGAAGAGAAGTATCGAAATTTTTTCGATACCTCACGAGATTGTGTATTCATGACAACCCTTGACGGTAGATTTATTGAGTTCAATGACGTTGCCCTCGAATTGCTCGGATACCGGCCTGATGAAAAAAATGAGCTGCTTGCAAGACAAGTAATGGAATTCTATGCCCACCCCGAACAAAGGGCATCCCATGCTTCCTTGGTCGCCGAAAAAGGATTCAGTAAAGAATACCCCGTTGATCTGATCAAACGTGACGGAACAATTCTTCGCACTCTTATAACCACCGTTACCAGAAAGGATGCCTTCGGAAATACGATCGGTTTTCAAGGAACGGTACGGGACATAACGGAAAAGGTAAAAGCTGAAGAAGCACTCAAACAGAGCGAAGAAAAGCTGAGATTGTTCATAGAACATGCACCAACGGCCATTGCCATGTTTGATACCGATATGAGATATGTGGCCGTCAGTAGGCGATGGATTACGGAATACAGTCTTCCGGATCCTAATATTATCGGCCGATCACATTATGACGTGTTCCCTGAAATTCCTGAAAGATGGAAATCAGCGCACCGGCTTGGACTCAAAGGTGAAGTCGTAAGGGCTGAAGAAGACTTTTTTGAGCGGGCAAACGGCTCCAGTCATTGGCTGAAATGGGAGGTGCAGCCTTGGCACAAGAGTGATGGTGCCATCGGGGGAACAATAATATTTTCGGAGGACATTAGCGAACTCAAGAAAAGAGAGGAAATCCTAAAGAGCAGCCTTTCCGAGCTTCAGACCATCTATGAATATGCTCCCGTAATGATGTGTGTGTTGGACGAACAAAGGAGCATCTTGTATGCGAATAAAACTTTCTTGAATTTCGTCGGCAGAACCTTAGATCAGTTAAAAAATGGGGCGGCTTGCGGAGTATTCGGCTGCATCAATGCTTTGGATGACCCAAGAGGGTGTGGGTTCGGTCCCAAATGCTCGAATTGCTCCGTGCGATCGGCAATCGAAGATACATTCCGTACGGGAACCGGCCATAGAGAAGTGGAATATCGTACGACCCTGGTCCGAGGCTCTGTAAACCAAGAAGTGGTTCTCTTCTGCTCAACAGCCCTTATTCAGACTCCCGGCAGCATTTCCGTTCTACTGTGCCTCGAAGACTTTACGGACAGAGAAAGAGTTCAGAGGAAACTTTTAGAATCGGAAGCCAACCTTTGGGATTTGTACTACAATGCCCCTAACGCATATTTTTCGGTTGATGCCGAAGGAGTAATCAAGAAGTGCAACAAGAAAGCCGAGGAGCTGCTCGGATATACCGGTGACATGCTTATTGGTCGTAAAATCACAGATTTTTACATAGACACTTTGGGGGGCCGCCAAAAGACTGGCTCACTCTTCCGTGAGTTTGTGTCAGGGAGACCCATTGTGAATGAGGAACTCCAGATGCTGAAAGCAGATGGTTCGCCGCTATGGATTAATCTGTCGATCTCATCCGTTCGAGACCAGGATGGCAAAATCGTCGAGAGTCGTTTATCGGTAACCGACATAACCGATCGGAAAAAGGCCGCACAGGAGAGAGAGCAGCTCAAAGAACAACTTTTCCAATCCCAAAAATTTGAATCCATAGGAACTCTCACCGGGGGGATTGCGCATGACATGAATAATCTGCTCACCATAATTAACGGGTACATTGAGCTTCTTCTGCTGAGCACTGAAAAAGAAGACCCCCGGTATGAAGATCTTCAGAAAGTCCTAAAAACGGGCCTTGCGGGCGCCGAAATGATTCAAAAACTTCAGTCCTTCAGCAAAACTTCAGAAATTAATTTAAAGACTGCAGATCTCAACAGGATTGTTGAAGATGCTGTCCTATTGCTGAAGAGAACTTTTCCTAAGCTGATCGAAGTCAAGATGATTTCGGCAAAAGATTTGGCAATTGTGAATGTCGATGAATCACGGCTAAGACAAATCATTATGAATCTTTGCATGAATGCCAAGGAAGCAATGCCGGATGGAGGCCGGCTCGTGTTAAAAACCGAGAATATTGTGATTGACTCAAATTACTGCAAAAATCGCGCAGGTACCATACCTGGAAATTACGTCATTTTATCCGTCTCGGATTCAGGTATTGGGATGAGCAGAGAAATTCTGGATCGGCTTTTTGATCCTTTTTTCACAACCAAGGGTTGGGACTACAACAAAGGAACCGGCCTGAGTTTATCGGTAGCTAAGAGCATTATTGAACAGCATGGCGGCTGGATCACATGCGAAAGTCTCGTGGGAGTAGGTACAACCTTTAGAGTTTTCATCCCAGCGGTAAGCGAGCCGGAGAATGCTCGAATTTCTCTGCCTGAACCCAAAGAGCCGAATCCCATAAAATGTATACTTGTGGTTGATGATGAAGAACACGTAAGAGGTCTCGCAAAACGTGTACTTGAGAGTTTTGCGTATACGGTGCTCACAGCACGCAATGGAGAAGAAGCTCTTGAGGTTTACAAGTTAAATCGGTCTCGTATAGATCTCGTCGTTCTTGATCTTATGATGCCTCGACTCGGAGGAGAAAAATGCCTTGACGAACTTCTGATGATCAATCCAGCTGTCAAAGTGATTATTTCCACGGGTTATATCTTAGACCCCGAACAAAAACAGCAGCTTGATAAATTCGTCAAGGGATTTCTCGACAAGCCGTATCAAGTTGATCAACTTTTGCAGGTGATCAAAAAAGCCATGGCCGATGATTGATCGACTACGTCCAAATGCAGATATTGCCAGGCCGTTAAACGAGGAGACCTTCAGTTCACAAAATCCTACGATCGTTCCCTTTTATCGCAATTGTTCTCTGAAAACCTGGGGTCATCTTCTAAATGGATCAACTTTCAGCATACGACACAAATTTTCCATCGGACTATAATCGAGCGCCTCACCGAAACGTTCTATTTTTCTCGCTTGATTTAAAGCGGGATGACCGGGAGGCATGCTTATCAATATTGTTTTCATTTTGGCTGCTAATTCAGGCGGAGTGTCTCCGAGAGCTGCAACGGGCCAATCCGGGTACAACGGAGTGCTGCAGAGTTCCTGCAATCCTGGATGTCGAACTTCGTTCAAAATGACAAAATCATCAATATTGATTTTTCCTTCGCGCTGCATCGTTTCTAAAATGTTATTTCTGACGGTTCCTACATCAACCTTCTTGTCTCTTACCGCGTAAACCACGCTATCATGAGATTCGTTCTCGGTTTCGAGTAACAGCTTAAAATCCTTTTCGGGAATTATCCCGGCATTGACGATTTCTCCCTTTTGAAACAGCCAGCCGCCGGGTGATGACAGTTTTGGACACATCACTACACGATTTTTCAAATCGGCCAGTGTCTTGATACCGCTGTCGCGCCTGGTAAAAATGACCCCTCCCATGAGATTCCCGGATCCCTGATATTTCACGGTGGCTAAAGCTTTGGCACCTTTCTTAACTTTGGCTTTCACGAAAAACCACGGATTAGTGAAAATAAATGCAGAGCGATTCGCATCGCAGAAGTCCATGAAGTCAGTGAATGACAGTGGAACAATAGTGACTTTTTCTCCAAATTGCTCACTCAGATAATTCCCTATTCCTCCCCATTCCTTTAAGGCTGTCTCTGGACCGCGCTGAGCCAGCATCCCAATCTGAATATCACCCCAGCAATTCGTAAAGGGCAAAATCAGCAAAAGCAAGACCCAGAAACATTTGGTAGACCTACTCATGATCACCCTCCTGAAATGATTTTGGGACCCCTCAAGTGCTACTGCTATCAAAAGTATTTGTACGCCTTATGAATGCCGGGCACATATCCCGTGTCTGAAAATGTTGAAAGAGAATACCGGGTCTTTTTTTGTAAAAGTTTAGTTCGTTCGAAAATTTGGAGATGTGCCAGAGTACCCTACCGGAATTTCACTGTCAACAAAGTTTCAACAATTTACATCGTCTGGGAAAGGGATGTTTTGATGGAAGATCTATAAACTGATGATAATTGATCTTCATTTCATGTGCTTGGACTTCAACAAATGTGCAGCAAGAAAATTGATCCGGTTCGTATTGATTCACATTTCAAACCACCATTGAGCGGTGATGGTTGTGCTCTGTCGCCTGAACAGAATTCACTGAAGAATTACGTGTTCTCGTGCTATCTTTAACGTGTTTACATTCGTTCAAAAGGAAATGTTACTTTTTTTCTGGTTTTGGTCGTTCATTTTCGGGAAACTTTTTTGAAGCAGCATACTGCGGAATATGCAAAGCGCCATGCCCATTTGGGAGGCCCGACTTTGGAGCCTCTTGAATCTCTCTTCTCAGATGTGCTGATGCTCTCGACCGACAATTCAAACCAAAACGGACGATGATCATTTATTCTGAACCGAATCGGAATTTTTGTGTCTCCCTGTTAAGCAGCAGAGTGACACCTGAAGCACGAAACGCTTATACGGGATAATGATTTTTGACAAACGCTATCATGCTCAGGAGCGATTCATTACTAATTTGGTGTAAAGTGCACAGAATCTTTTGGCTCCTCATAATACTTGCTTGCTCATTTGGCCCGGTCGCCTGCGAACGACCCAAACAGGCCGTCAAACCTCCTCCTCCGGTTGTAACAGTGGCCAATCCCGTCAGCACGGAAATAATAAACTGGAATATGTATACGGGTAGATTGGAGGCGGTAAATAGCGTTGATGTCCGTTCCAGGGTAGGCGGTTACCTCGAATCCGTTCACTTCAAAGAGGGCGATATCGTAAAGCAGGGAGATCTCCTGTTCATCATCGACCCGCGTCCCTATAAGGCTGAATTGGAGAGAGTTCAAGGTTTGCTTGCTACTGCAGAAGCCAAATTGAGCTTGTCGAACATTGAGCTTGCTCGTGCGAAACAGTTGCTGGAGCAGAAGGCTTACTCCCAAGAGACCTACGATCAGAAGCTTGGTGCTCAACTCCAGGCCCAAGGAAGTCTCGAATCAGCTAGAGCCGCCGTTGAAGCTGCAATGTTGAATTTAGAGTTCACGAGAGTAAAAGCACCGATTAGCGGAAAGATCAGCAGGGTCAATATTACCGAAGGAAATCTCATAGACGGCGGTAGCTCTCAATCCACTCTGTTGACGACCATTGTTTCACTCGATCCGATTTACTGTTACTTCACTGTAGATGAACGATCTCATCTCCAGCACGTCCGTTTGCTCCAGCAAGGGAAAATTCCTCCGGTTAAATTCCCTATCTGGTTTTCATTGTCAGACGAGCAGGGATTCCCTCACAGGGCTACGATAGATTTTGTGGATAACCGTATAGATCCCAATACCGCTACTTTAAATGTGCGGGCAATTGTGCCGAACCCGAACATGACATTGATGCCCGGACTGTTCGTCAGAGTAAGGGTCCCGGCAAGCGGAATTCAGCAGGTTTTGCTGGTGCCGGACGAGATAATCATGAGCGATCAAGCTCAGAAAATGGTGTATGTGGTCGGGCAAGATAATGTGGTGGGTCGAAGAAATGTCGAAACCGGTCCCCTTGAACAGGGACTCAGGGTAATACGCGGCGGTATAAGTCAAAACGATTTAGTAATCATCAATGGAATCCAGAGGGCTCGACCCGGACAGCCGGTAGACCCTCGACAGGGATCTGTTGAATTCAAGGCCGAAGAATTGATACCTCAGGAACTTCGGGATTTATTTAAGAATTTTTCGGAAAAGACAACGGCGGAAAACAATAACAGTCCTGCTCGGAAACAATAATGCGGTTCACTCATTTTTTTATTGAGCGCCCCATATTCTCTGCCGTCCTTTCGATACTGATTGTTCTCATAGGATCAATAGCATACGTTCAGCTTCCCGTATCTCAATATCCGCCTGTGACGCTTCCGACAGTCGTTGTTACTGCTACT
Organism: uncultured Syntrophaceae bacterium; assembly: GCA_964613745.1. Lineage (GTDB taxonomy): Bacteria > Desulfobacterota > Desulfomonilia > Desulfomonilales > Desulfomonilaceae > CAZTJA01. The sequence continues at coordinate 12,650 of CAZTJA010000018.1, read as the reverse complement.
TTCCCGGGAGCTACGCCGCAGGTCGTTGCGGAAACCGTAGCCACTCCCTTGGAACAGCAGATAAACGGGGTGGAAAATATGCTCTATATGGAGTCTCAGTCAACGTTGAACGGGGGACTCCAGATTACCATCACATTCAGGCACGGAACGGACTTGGATAGAGCCCAGGTCTTAGTGCAAAACCGCGTTGCCATAGCCCAACCTCAGCTTCCAACAGAGGTGCGACAAATCGGGGTAACAACACTGAAGCGTTCACCTGATTTGCTGCTGGTGGTTCATCTGTTTTCGCCCGACAAGACTTTCGATCAGCTTTATATAACGAATTACGCTTTTCTTCAGGTCAGAGACAGCCTGTTACGTTTAGAGGGAGTGGGAGATGTAACGGTTTTCGGAGCACGTCAGTACAGCATGCGAATATGGTTGGATGCGGCAAAGTTGTCGGCAGTCAACCTCACGGCCGGTGATGCAGTACAAGCTTTGAGACAACAGAACGTGCAAGTTGCGGCTGGGGTTATTGGACAGCCGCCCGTTAAAGATCCACCCGCTCTGCAAATTCCCGTCAGTACTCAAGGACGGCTGCAAACTCCGGAGGAGTTCGGAGACATTGTAATCAAAGCCGGTCAAGGCGGTCGTCTTGTCCGTGTGAAAGACGTTGCCCGCGTCGAATTAGGTGCCGCGGATTATTCACAGAACAGTTATTTGAACGGCCAAACCGCTGTAGGTCTCGGAGTATTTCAGCTTCCCGGTTCCAATGCGGTGGCGACCGCTCATGGCATCAGGGAAAAAATGGATGAATTGAAGGCATTTTTTCCGGCCGGCCTTGAATATAGAATAGCTCACAACCCGACGATCTTTGTGGAAGAATCAATTCGGGAAGTTTATCGGACTCTTTTCATAGCCTTCATTCTGGTTACACTAATCATATTCCTCTTCCTGCAAACCTGGCGAGCTACAATTATCCCGCTGCTTGCAATCCCCGTATCACTGATCGGTACTTTTGCCGTAATGCGATTGCTTGGATTTTCGCTCAATAATTTGTCGCTCTTCGGGTTAGTGCTGGCCATCGGTATAGTCGTGGACGATGCAATCGTTGTCGTGGAAAATGTTGAACGAAACATTCACGACGGATTGTCTCCACGGAAGGCTGCACACAAGGCCATGGATGAAGTTGCCTCGGCTCTTGTTTCAACAGCGCTCGTTTTGAGTGCCGTGTTTGTGCCTACTGCATTTCTGGGTGGCATCAGTGGACAATTTTATCAACAATTCGCGTTGACCATTGCAGTGTCAACAGCGATTTCCGCTTTCGTTTCTCTGACTCTGAGCCCCTCACTTTCCGCGATTCTTTTGAAAGCTAAAAGAAAGGACGATTCTGGTTCCAAGAATAACTTGTCCAGGCTATCAGGTTGGTTCTTCGGCAAGTTTAATGCGGGTTTCAGCTTCTCTTCGAATCTTTATGGAAGAGTCGTATCAAAATCGATTCGCCTCACCGGTACGTTTCTTCTGCTCTATGGTCTTTTGATCGGACTTACTTACTTAAGTTTTGTTTCCGTTCCTTCAGGATTTATACCCAGTTTGGACCAAGGCTATTTAATCACCAGCATAGAATTGCCCAGTGGAGCCGCTTTAAATCGCACAAATGCCGTAGTTTTGAAGGCCACCGATGTCGTATTGAAAACCCCTGGAGTTGCAAATGCAATGTCTGTAGTGGGATTTTCCGGGGCCACACGGACACAGAGTTCAAACGCAGGAGCTATTTTCTCACCTCTGGAAGAGGCATCGGCAAGAGCTGCCAAAGGCTTAACGGCTAACAAGATTCTCATGGATTTGCGCAGGAGGCTGAGTGAAATCCAAGAAGCCAATATAGTGGTCATACAACCCCCTCCTATTCCAGGGATCGGCACCGGAGGGGGTTTCAGAATGCTGATACAAGACAGATCAGGTACAAATTATCAAGGTCTTCAGGATGCAGCCACGGCTCTGGTTGCGGCAGCCAATCAAGAACCCGGACTGATTCAGGTCTATTCTATGTTCAGGGCCAACACGCCTCAGCTTTTTGTCGACGTAGATCGAGCAAAAGCAGCGATTCTTCACGTGCCGCTGGGAAATATTTTCGATACCCTACAAGTATTTCTCGGATCCATTTACGTGAATGACTTCAACTTTCTGGGCCGAACGTACAGAGTGACCGCACAGGCCAGATCTCTTTACCGAAATAGTCCCAGCGACATTCCGAAACTCAAAACACGGAGTGAAACAGGAGCAATCGTTCCGCTTGGTTCCCTCGTGGATGTTCAGGACAGAACACAACCTGATCGGATTATACATTACAACCTCTTTCCGGCGGCGGACATCAGCGGATCAACTATGCAGGGATTCAGCTCAGGACAGGCACTTGACAGTATGGAGCGTCTCGCTCGGCAGATTCTCCCGCCCGGAATGGCTTTCGAGTGGACCGATTTAGCATTTCAGCAGCGCTTAGCCGGTAATGTGGCAATTTACATTTTTCCCCTAGCCGTTCTCTTTGTATTTTTGACCCTGGCGGCACAATATGAGAGCTGGTCTTTGCCTCTCGCCGTAATACTTATCGTTCCCCTATGTCTGTTGTTCGCAATAACCGGTGTATGGATCAGAGGCATGGAAAACAATATATTGACTCAGATCGGGTTTGTCGTATTAGTAGGCCTCGCGTGCAAGAATGCAATTCTCATTGTTCAGTTTGCGTCGTCTCTCCAGGAAAAGGGAATGGACCGATATGAAGCTGTAATTGAAGCTTCTCGACTGCGACTGCGTCCGATTCTCATGACATCTTTTGCATTTATTCTTGGAGTTGTGCCTCTCGTAATAGCACAGGGTGCAGGTTACGAAATGCGGCAGGCGGTCGGAACTGCAGTATTTAGTGGAATGCTCGGCGTGACGTTCTTCGGATTATTTTTCACACCGATTTTCTTCGTTTTATTGAGCAGGTCCGGACGGAGGATTCGAAGTTCCGATGCTGCATCAACGTTTTCCGGAAATCAGCCTTAGCCCGGAGCTCCTGTTCAACATACATTATTCGATCTAAAGGCAAGAGTTTTAAACCTCATTCAAGTGTGCTATCCTGGTTTTCTCTCATGTGTCTAATAAACCTTTCACAAACTGTCATCAGAAACATCTAACGGGATTTGTAAATCACAAGTCCCTTTCCTTGGAGAAGTTTTCTTGAACAAGAAATTCCTGCTTTTAGCTTTCGCCGGATTCGTCGCCATTGCAGCAAGTTCAATATTGTCTAATTACATGAATAAAGACAGGGTGTTAATCAAGGCCGTGTTAGACGGAAACTCTGCAGAGGTACATCGTCTTATTTCCCAAGGAGTGGACGTCAATGTTCAAGCTTCCAACGGAACCACTGCCCTTATGGCTGCCGCGAGTCGAGGCGACAGAGATATGGCAAAATTGCTTGTCGGTAACGGAGCCGACGTTAATGCCCGATGTTCCCAGGGTGTGACGGCATTACTGGATGCGGTGGCCCGAGATCATTCGGAAGTTGTTCAAATTCTTCTGAACGCCGGTGCTGATCCCAATACATCGGACAAATCAGGAATGACTCCTCTGATTCAAGCTACGATAAACGGCAATAATCACACAATGGTACTGCTGATTCGGCAGGGAGCAAAGATCGATACACGTAATGCGAAGGGCATGACCGAGCTTATGTGGGCAGCCCGCAACGCGAAGACGGAAGCATTGCAACTGTTATTGCAATATGGAGCGGATGTGAATGCTAAAGACAAGAATGGATTCTCGCCTTTAATGCATTCTTCCCTCCATGGGAATCAATCCGCTGCAGCTGTACTCATGCAGGCGGGAGCCGATGTTAATGCGAAGGACAACTCAGGTGCTACGGCTCTTATGATAGCCTCGCATGAGGGAAAGCTGAATATTGTAAAATTTCTTTTGCAAAATGGAGCCGACACGGATGCTTTGGAGAGTTCGGGTAAATCGGCTCTCATGTTAGCACGATCGAAGGGATATTCTGAAATTACGGAGGTTCTTGAATCCTATGGAGCGAAGACCATAATAAATGGCCAATGAAGACAGAGACCGAGAGACTCTTCTGCTTAGTTTTCCCCTTTCACAATGGACCTCCTTTACATTTATTTTTGTGGACTCGATTAAAAAAAGCCCTTAAACTCATATTGTCAGTGTAAACGGCCATGTTGATTTATGGAAGCCGCGGTTTCTCTCCTTTCATACTCAGTTTTTAAACCACGGAAATGGCTGTTTATCTGCATCATAGCCCTAATTTCAACCTTATAAATTACTGACCAAAAAGAATCGTCGATCACGAGCATCTGGTACTCAGCACGCGCCGGGCGTGAGCTTTAAGTAAGCAGTGAACGGAGCAGGTATGGAGATTTTGCCTCAGATTATCATCAGCGGCTTAGCGGCAGGAGGTGTCTACGGGCTGATTGCTCTCGGTTTCGTGTTGATATACAAGGCCACAAGTATTCTGAATCTTGCAACCGGGCAGCTGATGACCGTTGGAGCTTTCTTCTGCCTGACAATTATGACAAAACTGGCCGCCCCTTTCTATGCGGCTTTCATTATCACCATCATCTTTGCCGGAGTTTTAGGGCTTCTCATTGAACGGATTGTTCTCAGACCTTTAATTGGAGAACCCATTATATCCGTCATTATGGTCACGATCGGCTTGGCTAGTATTCTGAATGGAATGGTACACATCATTTGGACCCCCGATTATCGATCGTTCCCTCCCATTTTTCCCCCTGAGCCTCTTGATCTAGGGTTCGCAATAGTACCGTCAGGCTTGCTGTGGGGTTTCATCTTCGCGATTGTTTGCACAATAATCTTCACGCTCATATTTAGATACACCCGCACCGGACTGGCAATGAGAGCTGTAGCGAGCCATCAACAAGCGGCTCTCTCTATGGGAGTAAGTGTAAAGGCTATGTTTGCGGTGTCTTGGGGATTCGCAGCGATCACGGCTGCTGTGGGTGGAATAATTATCGGAAATATAAGCGGCATTAGCATTTACATGGGCAACATCGGCCTTAAGGTTTTGTCCGTCATCATCTTGGGGGGCCTCGACAGCATAACGGGCGCAATTATCGGTGGATTCATAATCGGTGTACTGGAAAATTTGGCCGGAGTATATCTTGATGAAATCTTCGGCGGCGGAGTCAAAGAGGTCGTCCCATTCGTTGTTCTCGTCATTATTTTAATGATCCGGCCATACGGAATTTTCGGCAAACCTATTATTGAACGTGTGTAGTTAATCGGAGTTTTCGGATGTCATTGAGTCCAGAGGGGGTTTAATGCGTTGCGGCGATCTCAAAGAGACCTACTTGGAAGATGAAAAAATCTTTCAATCGGTATTTGTGAAATTCTGGTTACTCGTTCTTATTATCTTTCTCGTTTTGATGCCCTTCCTGTTTAGTCCGTACGTAATTTACGTGGCAAACCTCATTGGATTCTCGATCATTGCCGCTGTAGGGCTTAATCTGCTTACGGGATGTACAGGACAAATCTCGCTTGGACACGCTGCCTTTGTTGGCGTGGGCGGTTATGCCACGGCCATTCTGGTTACAAGACTTGGACTCCCATTTTGGGTAGCCCTGCCCCTAGCTGGATTAATTGCTGCAATTCTGGGGTTAATTATCGGGATCCCTTCGCTTCGTGTTAAGGGCCTCTACCTCTGTATAGCTACTTTGGCTTCTCAGTTCATTCTGGAATACGTATTCATGCACTGGGAATCCATGACGAGAGGAATTCGAGGGATAAATGTTCCCCCTCCCCGCCTTGGGTCGATTGTTTTCGATACGGAAACAACATTCTTTTACATAACTCTGATCACTGTTGTCCTCGCGGTTGCATTCGCAAGAAATCTTCTCCGGACCAGGTGGGGTAGAGCTTTTATCGCAATTCGCGATCGAGATCTTGCCGCTGAAATCATGGGAATCAACCTGTTCCGCTATAAACTCGCAGCCTTTGCCCTAAGCTCGTTTTATGCCGGTATTGCAGGCGGGCTCTGGGCGGCTTTCATGAAAGTCGTCACCCCGGAGCATTTCCCCTTCCACCTTTCCATTCAATATTTGGCCATGATTATCGTCGGTGGATTGGGCAGCGTCTTAGGATCCATTTTTGGAGCCATCTTTATGACGCTCGTACCAGAGCTGCTCAATGTCGGCACGGGTTTTTTGAAAACATCGTTTCCGGGGTTGGACCAACTATTTATCCCGTTAAAAGAAGTGGTTTTCGGGTGCTTAATAGTGGGTTTCCTTGTTTTTGAACCGCATGGATTGGCCGAAATATGGCACCGGATCAAAAACTTTTTCACGTTATGGCCATTCTCATACTGATCTAATTCTAATCGGGATCAGCACTCTTTCATATAGTGCTTGCCGGATATTGGCTATAGCTTCCCTGGACGGCTTTGCACCGGGATTCAGGGAAAACTTTCAATCCTTAGATCGGTTGCGAGTCCGTGAAAAACTCGTTTCTGAAAGGAGAAAAGCATGAAGAAAATCTGCCTGATCTCGATGATTCTGGCCGCCGTTGCCGCGGTAGCATGCGGCCCTTTGTGGGCTCAGGAAATCAAAGTCGGCGCGGTACAACCCATCACCGGGCGCTTCGCTTTTGCAGGCGTTAATATAAACGCCGGTCTAGAAGATGCTCTCATGATGGCCAACGACGAGGGTGGAATCAACGGCAAGAAAATAAAATACATCATGGAAGACGGACAATATCAGCTTGATGTCGCAACTGCTGCATTCAAGAGGATCATGTCGAGAGACAATCCCATCATTATGTATGGAGAAAGCACCGGTCTAGGAAAGGCTATGTCTCCCGAAATCAGGGACAGGTTTAAAATCCTGTACAGCAGCACGTCTTTTTCCGGAGAACTTGCCGACGTTAAAGAAAACCCGTTCATATTTGTCCCCGGTCCAACATATTCTGACATGTTTGCCATTCTCCTCAAGTTCATCGCAAAAGAGAAACCGGGAGCGAAAGTGGCATTTTTTTATAGCGACACGGAATTCGGCAAAGACCCTATCCCGTTCGGAAGAGAAATGGCCAAAAAACTCGGGCTTGAGCTGGTGGCGGAACAGGTCGCCCAAGTGGGAGCCGTCGATGTCACTTCACAGGTTTTAGACCTGAAACGCAAAAATCCTGATTACTGCATTTTTCAAGGTTATGTTGCCGCTCCAGTGGGACAAGTAATTAAACAGGCTCGAGAATACGGTATGAAAACCCAGTTTATGGGAACATTCTGGGGTGCATCCAAGATGCTCTTGGATAACCTGGGTCCAATTGCCGAAGGGTACATGGCGGTGAACCCATACATGTATTGGTGGAACGAAGATGTACCGATCATAAAAAAAATCCGAGAATATACCGCCAAGAAATATCCCGACGTGAAATATAGAGATAACTCATATATGCAGGGATTTATGGCAGGTCTCGTATTTGTTGAATGCTTGAAACGAGCCGATAAAGCCGGGAAGTTGACCGGAGAGGGACTCGCCGAGGCATTACAAACCCTTAAAGACTTTGACTCCGGTGGACTGACGGGTCCGGTGAGTATCAGCAACAACAAGTTTCCCGTTGCTCGTGTTTGGAAAGCCAATGTAGAGAAAAAGATATTCGAACCGGTCTCTGATTGGATAAACGTCGAGTAATAAGCTCTAAGTATGAAGTGAGAGGATTTGATTTCCATCCTCTCGCTTTTTTTCAAATTCGATTTCACTGAAATCAAGACGGATTCAATATGGAACAAACGCTTCCCGGTCTTTTGCGGGAGAATGCCGTTAAGTTTGCCGATCGAGTAGCCCTTAGGGAGAAAGAATTCGGTATTTGGCAGTCATTTTCCTGGGCGGACTATTTTATAAATGTCAGGAACTTGGCACTTGGCCTGTATTCATTAGGCTGCCGCCGTGGCGACAAATTGGCCGTTTTAGGCGACAATCGTCCGGAATGGCTATATTCCGAATTAGCTGTTCAATGCCTTGGCGGCACCGCTGTTGGAATTTTCCCGGACAGTCACATTGATCAGGTTAAATATATTATCGATCACTCCGATGCGAGCGCTCTTTTTTGTGAAGATCAGGAGCAAGCGGACAAGTTTCTTGCCATCAGAGAAGAATGCCCAAAAGTCCGACATGTGATAGTCGATGACATGAAAGGAATGAGAAATTATCACGATCCGATTTTTATTCCTTTCAGACAGGTATTGACTAGCGGTCATGACTTACATGAAAGCAGACCGGATCTATTTGATGAGTTATTGGATCAAAATTCTGAAGACGACGTAGCGGTTCTCGCATACACGTCAGGAACTACCGGATTACCCAAAGGTGCCATGCTGACACACAAGAACATGATCAGCATGGCTGTAAATTACGATGCCATAGATCCTGCCTTTTCCTCCGACAATCACGTTTCGTTCCTTCCCCTGCCATGGGTGGGGGAGCAGATGACGGCGGTCTCATGGAATCTGTTTAAGGGTTTCGTGATTAATTTTCCTGAAAAACCTGAAACCGTTCCGGACAACATCCGTGAAATAGGGCCAAATATTCTGTTTGCTCCCCCCAGGTATTGGGAAAAAATATGCTCCGATGTGCAAGTCAAAATTCAGGACGCCGTCTGGATTAAGCGCTTCATCTATAAAATGGGAATGCCTTTCGGATATAAGATCGCCGAAAAACGGCTTTCTAAAGCGACTCCCGGACCTTTCCTTTTTCTCATGGACAGGATCTTCTATTTTGCCCTATTCCGATCTTTAAAAAATTACTTTGGTTTGGCCAACTTACGAAATGTGTACACGGGCGGCGCAGCCCTTGGTCCTGAGGTCTTTCATTTTTTTCAGGCTCTCGGCGTTAATATTAAACAGATTTACGGTCAGACGGAAACCTCGGGAATAGCGGTGGCCCACAGAAACGGCGATATAAAACTCACCACCGTAGGCGTTCCTATTCCTGAAACTGAAATCCGAATATCCGATTCGGGCGAAATCCTTACCAGAGGACCCACAGTGTTCGTCGGATATTACAAGAATGATGAAGCCACTTCGAAAACTTTGGAGGACGGATGGCTCAAATCAGGCGATCAGGGACTATTGGATGAAGATGGGCATCTCGTCATGATTGATCGCATGAAAGACGTCATGAAGCTCAGTGACGGAACCAAGTTTTCGCCTCAATTAATAGAAAATAAACTCAAGTTCAGCATGTATATCTCGGAAGCGGTTGTTGTCGGAAAAGACCGCCCATATGTCGGTGCAATGATTAACATGGACATGGCCAATGTGGGTAAGTGGGCTGAAAACCGCAAGATCACCTACACCACCTACACCGACCTCTCCCAAAAAGAGGAGGTCTATGAATTGATTGCCCAAGAAGTGGCTAAGATGAATCAGTCACTACCAAGAGCCGCAAGAATTAACAAGTTTGTGATGCTCCATAAGGAACTTGATGCAGATGACGATGAAATGACGAGAACGAGAAAAGTGAAGCGTTCGGTAGTTGAAGAGCGATATCAATCCCTCATCGAGGCATTATATGGAACCCACGAAATTCTTAATGTCTCTTCCGACGTAAAGTATCGCGACGGAAAAGGTTTCCGAATGCAGACTACCGTTAGAATCAAGAGCGTTCCCAATTAACCCGATCAAAGTGGAGCCAAGAATGTCAGGTGCCTCGTTGGAGCATGTTCAAAATCCTAGCCCAAAGAAATCTTTGCTGAAGCTGGAGAAACTTTTCCTGCGATTCGGTGGAGTTAATGTGCTGGCGGATGTGAGTCTCGAAGTAGATGAAGGACAAATATTTGCAATCATAGGACCGAACGGGGCGGGTAAAACCTGCCTTTTGAATTGCATAAACAGATTTTACCAGCCCCTGTCCGGCAAAATCTATTTTGATGGGCAAGACATCACCCGAATGAAGGTGCATCAGATTGCAGGTCTCGGAATTGCCAGGACTTTCCAGAACGTAGAGCTCTTTCGAGGTATGACCGTAATAGACAATATTAAGCTTGGGCGGCATGTCCACCTGAACACGGGGCTGATTTCGGCGGGTTTCTATTTTGCCGATGCCCGCAAGACTGAACTCGCCCTTCGAAAAGAAATTGAAGAAACAATAATCGATCTCCTTGAAATCGAACATATCCGAAAGAAAATAGTCGGCACCCTTCCGTATGGGCTGCAAAAAAGAGTTGAACTAGCCAGAGCATTGGCAATGAAGCCGAAGCTCCTTCTTTTAGATGAGCCGGTAACAGGAATGAATCTTGAGGAGACGGAAGACATAGTCCGGTTTGTTCTCGACATCCATGAGGAGTGGGGCGTCACCATCATCTTGATTGAGCACGACATGGGAGTCGTTATGGACATTTCTCATAAGGTGTGTGTCCTGGATTTCGGCGTAAAGATAGCGGAGGGGTTGCCTGAAGAGATTCGTCGCGATCAGCAGGTGATTAAAGCATACCTGGGTGACAAGGACTTGACTCATTCGCGTCTGGGAGCCTGATTCAATGACATACATGCTTGAGGTCAATAACATAGAAGTCATTTACCACGAGGTAATTCTTGTCCTAAAAGGATTATCACTAAAAATCCCCGAAGGCCGAATCGTTACTATATTAGGCAGTAATGGGGCAGGCAAAAGTACGACTCTCAAGGCAATATCAGGACTCCTGAAATCCGAGAATGGTAAAGTTACGGATGGTTCTATTTCGTTTATGGGTGATCGAATCGACAGATTGGATCCTGAACTCATCGTCAGGAGAGGTGTGTTTCAGGTTATGGAGGGTCGCAAAGCTTTTGAGGATCTTACGGTCGAAGAAAATCTTTTAGTGGGTGCGCACACCGTAAAGAGCAGAAAACAGGTGAAAATGGACTTAGAACGCGTTTACACCTACTTTCCGCGATTAGTCCAACGAAGAAACTTTCAAGCAGGATATATTAGTGGCGGCGAACAACAGATGCTCGTCATAGGTAGGGGATTGATGGCGCATCCTAAACTGCTGCTGTTGGACGAACCTTCCATGGGATTGAGCCCCCTACTTGTCGGGGAGATTTTCGATATAATTCAACGTATTAATAAAGAAGATAAAGTCACTATTCTGCTGGTAGAGCAGAATGCCCGGATGGCTTTAAGCATTGCCGATCATGGATACGTCATGGAAACAGGGCGAATCGTATTGGATGATGAGGTCTCAAAATTGCGGGAAAATGAAGATATTAAAGAATTCTATCTTGGACTGACCGAAATGGGTCAGAAAAAGAGCTATAAGGAAGTTAAGCATTATAAAAGACGCAAACGTTGGCTCACCTGATCCAAGGACTTCCTAAACGAGAATTTCTGTTTATCTTATTTCGAGAAACGGAGATGTGCATCAAGCATTCATAATGCTAAATAATATGATTTGAGCAGGTAACATTATCATGGAGTTTTGGGAAATCGTGGCTATTGCCGGCGTGGTTATACTCATAGCCGTACTGATACTGAAATTTTCTAAATATGACGGTGACGATCCCAAAAATTGCGAATTTAAGTGATAGCATTATAGGAGCCGGTCGGCTCATTAACATCACAACGTCTCTCAAAATGAATGTTGGAATTCATTGCGCGTATGTGCCGGGATAGGAGTCCGGCTCATGAACTCCTATCCTGATCGTTTTGGCAAACAATCCTCAGACTGTAACTCCGGCTACCCTGGATTTTGAGGTTCTCTAGGCATCGGTATTCGATAGCACTGTGTTCAGGTTACGATTCGGTATCCAATCAGTAATAGAACCGCTCCTGCAATCGCAAGTCCGATACTGTGCAAATTCACTCCGGTAATGGTTCCCCATCCCAAATGGGTTCCGATGTACCCTCCGATGACGGCACCTACAATGCCAATTATAATGGTTACAATGAAGCCGCCCGGATCTCTGCCCGGTAGCACGAGTTTAGCCAGAATACCCGCAATCAGCCCCAAAACGATCCATGCAAGAATTCCCATGATCACCCTCCTTTGAGTTCAACCTGTTCCAAGTCCAATCTTTGTCTTTGTTTATTGGATACACCTTTTCAGATAGTGTTCCCAGATGCTTCCGTTTCAAAACTTCCAATCAGCCATTGTCTGGATCGTCGCCTCATAGCTAAGCTAACATATTAGTTTATCTAAGGTTATATGATATTTTAGGTTTTTCAAGTAAATAACGGAACATTTTCAAATAAATTAGCACTACATATAACAGCTGATCGCTTCGTGATTCCTGAAGCAAATTCTACTCACACCAAAATTGGAGATTGAAATGGCATTGGAGCTTATTGTTGAAAAGTGCAACGATAGTTGCTCTATCGGAGCAGCTATATCGGACTTGGAAGCAGTGTCCAATCAGACAAAGCAGATCAATGTTAACACCAAGACAACTCCCATGCGGAGGCAATCTTTCCATTACGGTCATCATCATGGGAATGCCAATTCACAACCTGTTCGTCCCAAATCGGATGCCAAAAGCTCGTATGCGAAAAAAAAGGCCAACACGGCCATAGATCCAAACGCCTCGCACTCAGATCAAATCAAGCTTTTCAAGGAGAGATCGGATTTACGTGAATGCCGTGTGCCGGGTATGCTCAGCAAGATCAGTCCGGCCGCATGTGAAGGTC
>CAZTJA010000017.1:17096-37453 GCA_964613745.1 uncultured Syntrophaceae bacterium | reverse complement strand
TTGGGAATTATGGTGTTCGCCCTACCTGCATGGGGAGGTTTCAGCGGTAAAGATCACGAATATCGATCATCCGATCAAGTATTCCAAGGCTACATGTCGATTCCGAAGAACATTGACGAAAAGGCTCCTGCGGTACTTATTATTCATGATTGGAAGGGAGTTTCGGATTTTTACCGGGAAGTTGCTGATAGGCTTGCGGATATGGGCTACATTGCATTTGCCTTAGACGTGTACGGCAAAGGCATACGGCCGTCCAACGTTCAAGAAGCTTCCGCCGAGGCAGGCAAATACAAATCAAACAGAAACTTGTTTCGGGAGCGCGTAAGAGCCGGCCTCGATGAACTCTTGAAAGAACCGAAAGCGGATGCTGGGCGTGTTGCGGCAATAGGGTATTGCTTCGGCGGGACCGGCGTTCTCGAACTGGCACGGAGTGGTGCACCTGTTAAAGGTATCGTGAGTTTTCATGGAGGATTAGATTCACCGACACCAGAAGACGCTCGGAATATCACATCAAAAGTCTTGGTCTTGCACGGTGCAGATGATCCTTTTGTCCCTCCGAAGGAAGTTGATGCATTCGAGAATGAAATGAGAGCCGGAAAAGTCGATTGGCAGTTGATTTCATACGGAAATGCCGTGCACTCATTTACGAATCCGGCTGCAGGCTCAGACAATTCCAAAGGTTCGGCGTACAACGAACTAGCCGATAAGAGATCTTGGAGGGCAATGGAAACGTTTTTCGGTGAGCTATTCGCATTAAATAATCAGAAGAATTTTTTCCCTAACCCCTGAACAAGTTTTCGGAGCGGTCAAACTCATTTAGTTGGATTACCTACCGGTGTTCTTATTTGACGTTCAAGATCCGAACCGCTCAATTAGTGCAGCCAAATATCTGGATTTTAATTGTTTGTTGGCCAGGGCTTTCTTGATCGGAGGCAGTTTTAAAATGACTCCCATAACGGTTGCCATGGCTCGGTGACTGAAAAGAACGTGATTGTCGAATAACAAGTTTTGCAAGGTGTTTGTTTCAATTGCCATGAGCACAGTCCGATGGGCGGTGTCAATTGGAGTCAAGGTTCTCTCAGGGCGTGGTTCAAGCTTGATTGCTCCGGTGGGACAGTTCCGAACGCATACCCCGCATCCCAGACACTCCTTTGGATTTAGATGAGCTGTTGAGTCTGTCTCAGGTTTTCCATTTTCTCCAATTTCTACGGCCTTCATGGGACAGACCGAGACACATTGCCCACAACCGATGCAGTTTTCAGAATTAATGTGAGCTATGTAATTAGAATGAATAGGTCTGACCAACCCGAATCTCTGGATTCCCAGTAAAGCTTCACAGCAGCAACCACAGCAGTTGCATATAAAATTCACGCTCCGTTGCACATTTTCTCCGAACTGAACGAGGTTGTTTTCTTGAGCAACATTCAGGAGGTCCATGCATTCACTTGAGCCGACCGGTCTAGCGTATCCGTGGCGTATCAAAGCCGCTGCGGAATTGTTGAACGTCATACAAATGTCCATGGGGGCAGAGCACGCTCGGTCCATATGGCTCATTTTATGTCTGCAATAGCACATGCTGATTCCGATATGGGAGGCTTCTTTTATGACCTCGGACGCTCGCTCAAAATCGAGTATGACCAAGGACTGTTCAGGCTCCAAAGCCTGTTCCTGAACAAAAATTCTTCCAAGCGGAGTCTCGAAATCGAAGATGAGAGCACGGATGAAATCTTCTTCGACGTTAATGTATTCATGGAACAGCTCACTGAGAGCTTTTTGATCGATGTCGTCTCGCAACCGCATCATTGAGAATTCAAAAAATCCTGCCATGGGAGGGGGAAGGCAATAAAGCATGCGGCCGTTCTGTTCAATATCCAGAAGAATTACTCGATCGGCTAACTGGTCTAATAATTTTTGAGCCGTAACGTTATCCATTTTCCATGCAGCGGCAGCCCGATCAACGGAGAATGGCCGAATAGGGAGCTTTGATACCAGCTCGGCTTCTTTCTCGCTGAGAAGAACCGCTAGTATTTTTTCAAGTAATTCCGAGGGAGGAGCACCCTGTGGAAAGCGATTCAATCTTGAAACCAGACCAGCATAAGCGTTTTTATCAATATGATGTCCCATAATTGCCCCCTCAATTTCCTGGATGGAATCAGGCCGAGCTAAAATTTCCGTGCGGCCTCTTTAAGTAATTCCTGAGTTTCATTAGTAAACCAATTGTATATGAAACCCGCATTTCTCTCTTTATAATTTCTGTTGTACAGATCCTTTATGGCTTCGGTTCGGTTGCGTTTAACAGCGGCGAAAGCCGATTTGGGCAATCTTAGTAGTGATTCCAGCTTCTGGATAGCTATACTTTCGACTTCCAGGTTTTCATCCAGTGCAGTTACTAAGCCGTGATCTTGTAAATCCGAACACTTAAGGAACGTGCCCAAATAGAGTAAATCGGAAGCGACACTATCCGGAACCAGCAGCCTCATGATTTGATCCGCAAGATACGGAACGGGAACCCCGAGCAGAACCTCATTGAGTCCCAGTTTCCTTTCCGCAGCACCAAATCGGTAATCACAGGCAATGGCCAAAATTCCTCCGCCGGCTATTGCATGGCCCTTCAGAGCGCATGCAGTCGGGACTGACAGAGTGAACAACCTGAGAACCATGGAGTTAAAATTCTCAAAAAATTCAGCCATTTCGTCATGATTATATTGAAGGATCGTGGGCAGGTCGAAACCCATGGAAAAAAACTTGTCTCCTCCGCAGAGTAACAATGCCCTCGAATCTTTTTCGGTCTTCTCGAACCAGTCATGGAGTTCCTGAACGAGTTCAGGGCCGATCGCGTTTGTGACTCCATTGCACATGCGAAGTAGGTTTATGTCATTGAGGTGCTGAACACTGACGTGGCCCATTCGTTCTGTTCCTTTCAGGATTCCAAGCTGGAGAGAGGAATTCTTCTCTCACTAAAGTTTCATACATTGTAGATCCTGCCTTTTTTAAAGACAAATATTTTACGGTCAAACACCGGACTTGACATCAACCCATGAAATGGGTTCTTCTCAATCAGCCGGTAAGCAATTAAGTGATGGCGTATTCTATTGATCAAGATTGGAGGATGTCTCATGTACGTATTAGTCCTTTGTTATTCAAAAACAGGGCACACGCAGAAATTGGCTCAGCAAATTGCCGATGGAATCAACTCCGTTGATGGTGTAGAGGCTGTTTTGCGTTCTACGGAGAATGTTACTAAAGAGGATTTTACCGGTGCAGCGGGCGTAATAGCCGGATCCCCTGTTTACTTCGGGGGAATGGCTGCGGATCTTAAGAAAATCTTTGACGAGTTTGTCGGAGTGCGCAAACAAATGGAGAACAAGGTAGGTGCGGCATTCGCTACATCGGCATTTTGGGCCGGCGGGAATGAAACGACGATAATGTCGATATTACAGTGTCTGCTGATATATGGAATGATAATAGTCGGCGATCCTATGTCGGCCACGGGACATTACGGAGCGGCAGCCGTGGCGGCTCCGGACGAAAAGTCATCTGATATAGCTCAGAAATTGGGCATCAGAGTGGCGGAATTATGCAAGAAACTGGGCTGAGCCGATCGTTGTGGTTGAGTTCAAGACAGAGATTTACATGTAGCTAATTCTTAGCCGGCACTTAAAATGTATTGTTCGGGATAATGGTGAAATAAGCCGGCTGGAATTTCCCATTGCTTTCTGATAGAATACCGTTTCGTTATCAGATAGCTGTACGTGAGTCTTTCCTCAAAACGGTCAATTAAACCTGCACAGGTCAAGACATGCAAGCATTCAACAGCAAACCGGTTGCCATTATCGGTGGCGGTATTGCGGGCATTACCGTTGCACAAGAACTTTCCAACTACTCTATTCCCTCGGTCATCATCGAAAAACAGAACACTTTGGGAGGAAGAGCTGCCGATTGGCCGTGTATGGCCGTTAAAGGGCAATGTCAAAAGTGTTTTTCTTGTCTGGTTCATGACCGTATAAATGCTCTTGAAGGAAATTCCTCTATTGAAGTTCTGACCGGATGTGAAGTTGTCGGATTCACAGAGACGGAACAGGAGCATGTGTTGCGTATCACAGGTAGGGACGGTGAATCGGAATTAAGAATCCGGGCTCTTATAAATGCAACAGGTTTTGAGCCTTACGATCCAACGGAAAAGTGGTTTTTCGGCTACAAGAGGCTTCCGGGTGTATACAGCCTCGTTGACCTGAATAATTTTGTCAAATCGGATGATCTTGACGCCTTCATAGGTGAGAACAAGAACTCCAAAATAGCCTTTTTCCAGTGTGTAGGCTCTCGAGACAAGTCGTCGGGGGCAAATTACTGTTCAGGTTATTGTTGCCGATCTGCGCTGAGGTCCGCTTTGAAATTGAAGGAATTTTCATCTGAACTGGACATAACAATTTTTTACATCGATCTTCAGATTGCGGGTTCCTGGGCAGCCGATCTAATGAAGGAAGTAGAGGCGGCAAACATTCGTTTGATACAAGGCGTTCCGGGGGAAATTTTGTGTGATGCCGAAGGCAGGCTGCAGATAATTCGGGAGCTGGATGGAAAAAATGTGAGGGAATCATACGATAAAATCATACTCTCGGTTGGTCAGAGACCGAGTGTTTCAACGGAATCGCTGGCTGAACTATTCAAAATAGATGTTGGTGAAAACGGTTTTTTCAATGACCTGTACAAGAACGCGGTTCCGATCTATTCCGTGGGTGCATGCAGCGGGCCAAAAAATATAGAAGCATCTATGGCCGACGCCGTTTTAAAAGCGGATCTCATTCGATCGGACTTATCGAAGGTCTGACGATCCAAAGTCGGCCGGTACTCTAAGGGGACATTCATGTTGACTTCCCTTGTTATAGGCGACGGAATTTCCGCCAAAATTGTTGCGGAGAGACTCTTACATCACAAGTTTGATGTGGCGCTCCTTCGGCATGGTCCCAAGAATGTTTTCGAAGGTGTGAGCGACGGATTTAGTGGGGATTTCCGGAACTACTTGGAATCTTTGGACATGAAGTTGGGTCGGGTTTGCGATCTCGGAGATAGGAATCTCGTTTCCGTTGGTCGGGAGAAACTTGGTTTTTCAGTCAGGTTCGATTCCGGAGAGGTTAGGAACTTCGCTTCAATCTTTTTGGCACTCGAGACTGCGGCCGATAATCCGGTCGGAATGCAGCGAGTCGTGAAAACCTTTGAATATGAATACAAGGCACAGCCGGAAAATGTGCTTTTCGTTTTAGATCTCCAGGAAGCAGCGGATCCGAATGCATCGGCTTACGTTCTGAAATCTGCAGCGGCAAACTGCCGCTCAGGTGGAAATTCATGGGTATTGTGCAAGAACGTCCCCGTAAACACAAACCGAGGGGAAGTCATATACGATGAAGCCCGTGACGCGGGAGTCAGCTTTTATCGGTATGCAGAAGATCTTCCCGAAATCGAGAGTTCGGGCAAAGAGGGTGATCATCGGTACAAAATCAGATTGAAAGATCCGTATAATGATGATCTCGAGAATGAGATTGCCGTCGACAGTATTTATGCTCCGGCCTCCAGTGCTGTTGATTTGGAAACTCATGAGTGGATTGCGTCGATCTTCGGCGCGGAACCGAATCAATCAGGTAAGTATCTTTCTGAAAACGTTCACAATTGGTCAGGGAACTCCAGAGTCTCAGGATTGTATATTGTCGGCCCGGCGGCAGGGGATTCAAGTGCAGTAGCGATCCTCAAAAAGGCCAACCTGGCCGTCATTCATGCTGCGACACAGTATGGTGTAGATGCCCCCCAAAAGGTTGAATCGTTGAAGGCCCTCTTGGACTGTGCTCGTTGTTTGACGTGCATACGGGTCTGTCCCCAAGGGGCAATAATCTTGAGGGCCGAGACCGCGAAATCCCATGTGGAAGTCTCTGCTTCCGCTTGCAGCGAATGCGGTATATGCATTTCCGAATGTCCCAATGTTGCTCTCGATTCCAACACGTTGCCGATGAGCGCTTTTAAGGACCTCATTGTCGCAATCAGTAGTAAACCCGGCTCGCGAGTCGTTTTCGGATGCCGCAGATCGTCTGAAAAGATCGCGAATTCAATTGAACATAAAAATGACACTATTTTCTTTCCGGTCACCTGTGCCGGAAGAATATCCGAAAGCCTGCTGTGGTCCACATTTGCAGCTGGAGCTGACCGAATACTCGTTCTAGGCTGTCATGACGGAAATTGCGTTTCAGGTGGAGGAACGCAGATGGCCAAAAAAAGGGTCGACGCTCTGAACGAGGAGCTCAAGAAGAGCAATTTGGAGGCCGTAAGTCTTGAGTTCAGAAGCGTTGCTCCGAATGAACCTGCACGCCTGCGCAAGATGCTCGAAGAATTCTGCAGTTAGCGGCTGGACGGGAGAAGAGAATGAATTCCTCTTGTGAATCTGATCTACTTCAGGAAATGCGAAGACACGTTGATATAAATGGAGCGGCAGGACCAAACGGCTGCATGACCTGCGGGCACTGCGTCTCGAAATGTTTCCTTATCGACGGTTACCCTGAAATGAATCCTCGAAAGCTTATCCGACAGGTAGCTTCGGGGCACATCGAAGAAGCCGCTGACTCAGAATTCATCTGGGCGTGTACTCTCTGTGGTCGATGCACAACGGAATGTCCCAAAGATCTGCGAATGGATGTGATTATCCGGGGATTGCGGAGGTCTGCCGGTCTTCGTGGTCATGCTCCACATAGAATCACGGAAGGTGTTAAGCAGGCACTTGCAGTAGGGAATAATGCGGGAATTCAACAAGATGCATTCATTGACATGATGGAATGGCTGGCTGAAGAAGCCGAAGAAGAGGTCGAAGGTGTAGAAGAAGGAGATCTCGCAATAGAGTTCGACAAAGAGGGAGCGGAAATTTTATACATTCCGAATCCTCGAGAATACACGTCAAATCCTCAGATGTTCCAAACGTATTTAAAGTTTTTTCACTATACTGAGAGTGATTGGACGCTTTCCAGCAATTACTACGATATTACAAACTGGGCATATTACTTGGGAGATCATGAGTCAACCATCAAACTTGTCGAAAATCTCGTTTCGGAAACGGAAAAGTTGGGATGTAAAATCCTTTTGTCTACCGAATGCGGACACGGTTTCAAAATTCTGCGGCATGACGCTCCAAAGTGGTTAGGTAGGCCGCTTGGCTTCAAGGTGATGTCAATCGTTGAACTTGCCCATGAGTATTTTAAGTCGGATCGACTGCCCATAAAAAAGGATTCCATCGAAGAGATCGTGACGTATCATGATCCGTGCAACGTAGGTCGGAAACTGGGAATTTATGATCCTCCACGTGATCTTCTGAGGCACATGGCAGGCGAGTTTGTGGAGATGACCCCCAATAGAAAATATAATTTATGTTGCGGGGGTGGAGGCAGCGTTGGCCAGAATACCGACATGGGGAAAAAACGTTTAGAACATGCGATGCGAAAACGCGATCAGATAATTACTACTGGAGCGGGCGTTCTGGCAACCTGTTGCCAGAACTGTTTGAGTCAATTGAGTGATCTGAAAGATCGATATGAAATGCCATTGGAAGTGAAATCGGTGATTGAATTGGTGGTAGAATCGATCGAGTCATAGAGGAAGCGATTCTCAGATCTTTTGCTCGTGAGCGTTCAGATGTGGCTATGTTGCTTACCTGCTCGTTGTTCATTGATACTGATTCCCTCCTCATTTCCTAATCTAAGCACCCCTTTTTTTGTTTCCGAACGTATGCATGAACTTCCGGAAATAATGATATAGTTTTCTCCGATCACAACAAAGGACAGGTAAGCTCATGGATCGGAATGTAAGAGCCACCTTTGGTGCTCTTATTGCGTGCTGCATAATGACGGCCATCCCGTTCCTATTGGTGACTTTTCCGCCCATCACCGATTTGCCTCAGCAAACGGCTCAGATACGGCTCTTTATCGAAGCAATCGGCAGCCCGTCCGACACGCCCTATAAAATTCAGTGGTTTACGCCTTACAGTTTGTCTTACGTCGTTCTTGGTATTAGCAGCTTGGCATTCGGTCCTCTCAATGGGGGCAGAGCAGGGATGCTGTTGATTTGTCTATTGTGGGTCGTCGCAATTCATGTAACGGCATTCGAGCGAAAAAGGCCTCTATCGGCAGCAATTCTTGCCACCATGTTTATTTTTAATCATGTGATGTACTGGGGCTTCTATAGCTTCATGATGGGATTTCCGGCTTTTCTGCTGTGGCTTCATTTCTTGGAGAAGTATCAATACAAAAGTTCCTTTACTGAGTTCATCGTAATCACAGGCTCTGCGTGTCTTCTCTACATGAGTCACGTGTTGTGGTTTTTGGCCGGATTGATCGCCATGTTTTTGATAGGAGTGTCTTCTCGAGAAGCAAGAGGCTCAATCGTAAAA
Source organism: uncultured Syntrophaceae bacterium (assembly GCA_964613745.1). Lineage (GTDB taxonomy): Bacteria > Desulfobacterota > Desulfomonilia > Desulfomonilales > Desulfomonilaceae > CAZTJA01. The sequence goes on along the minus strand of CAZTJA010000017.1, from coordinate 29,034 downwards.
AGATCGATTTTCCTTATTCCTATAATTGTTGCAGTTTTCGTTTGGTACCCTCAATTTTCAGAGTCCTCCATGCGGACTCCGCCATTGTGGGTACATTATCCCTGGTCTCGTTTATCTCTATCCTGGTTCAGTGATGCAGCTTTCGGAGGCATCCACGGCCCGGCCGAATCTGTATTGACCATAGCGGCTTTTTTATGGGTAGCGGCATCAATTGCACAAAATCCGAAGGGGTTTTGGTGCAATTGTGACCGTAATCTCTTGCTTTTGGGTGGAGTTTTGTTGATTACGGGATTTGTCTTGCCTGATAAATACATGAACACCATTAGATTCGGTCAAAGATGGGTTCCACCGGCAATGATATTAATAATTTTAGCCGTGCCGAATTTATCCATCAACCCTCGACTTAGGACCATTCTGGCAGCATCCATTGTAGCGGTGTTCATAGCGGTAACTTCCGCCTCTTGGTCACGCTTTGAAAAAATTGAGTTGTCCGGATTACCCGAGGCATTGAGACAATTACCGGAAAAGCCGTCGGTCATCGGACTTAGTTACATGATGGAAAGCGAATACGTAAAAGGACGACCATTCATCCAAATATTTGCTTATGCTCAGGTGGAAAAGGGAGGAAAGCTGAATTTTTCGTTCGCTGAGTTCTCGCCGTGTCTCGTGATCTACAAAGAGCCCTTCAGGAGAGAGTGGACAGGGGGATTGGAATGGTTTCCCTCGCGAGCAAAAGAGTCTGATCTTCTTTTTTTTGATCATGCAATCATCAGTTGCAAAAATGATTGCCACGAAAACCTGCAAAGACATTCGATTTTAAGACCAAAGACATTCGAGGGCAACTGGCGACTATACAAAATTGTGCGGTCTATTGAATCAAATTAATTGTGTCTGAGTTTTAATTTTTGTAATATATATTTAACTTTCGCAATATACATCGATTTTGTTTTTAACTACTCCGCGTTTGGGGGGACTCAACATCGCAAGACTTATAGTTCACGGCCATAATTCCCCCATGTAGAAGTAAGTGTCTCCGCGATCTCGTGTCATAAGAATCAACCAATTCTGAGCTTTTGATCGTGGGGAACGGGTCGAGATTGGCTTATCATTACGGGGGTAGCCGCATTTCCATGAAAATTGACCATTTCTAATCATACGATTTAGGGCGGTACATGAACCAAATGTACACGGATCAGGTCAAAAACAATACTGAAACCATCGACTTCAGCTCTCTGTTCGTATCGGAGTTAACTGCTTCGGGAAGCTTTGATCTTAGGGAGATAAAAGCATCTGCTCTGAACAATCTGCTCGAAGCCTTATCTGTTCCATCCTTCGTCATTGAATCATCATTCAAGATCAGATCCGCAAACAATGCATTCAAGATTTTGGCCAAAGAACCCAATCTGGAAGGACGTTCTGTTTTCGAAATATTCGGCCAAGATGAAACTTCAAAGGCTCTATTGGATCTTCTTTCGAAAGTTTATGAACAACGAAAAGCTGAGGTGCTGGAGCAGAAGCTTCATATAGGCAATGCCACAGTCTGGGGGAAAGTACACTTTAGGACCGTTAGGCTCATTGAGGAACACCTAATTTTAGCCCAGATCGAAAATCTTACGGCCGAACGGCAGTTAGCGAGCGTAGAGAAGTATCAAAAACTGGTCCAAACCTTTCCAATCGGAGTCGCTGAATTTGTGCTTCCGGAACCTACTGCATTGGCCGGTGATGTGGATGACCTTGTACTCAAAATCAGCACGGCTTATATCGCGGACGGGAATTCGGAGTTTGCAAAACTATACAGGCGTAAAAAGATCTCTAAATTACAAGGGGTTGAACTTGGGAGCTTGTTTCCTCTGAAGAATAAGGCCAGGGAGTTTTGCTTTCATTGGGTTAAAGACGCCATGCCGATCCGCTCCTTCATTACAAAAGAAGGAGGTATGAAGGATCCATTCCGGCATTTTGAAAACACCTTTGTCCCCAATATCGTTGAAAAAACACTCACCGGGTTTTGGTGGCTCAAAAAAGACATTTCGGAGATGAAGAAATTTGAAGATGAGCGATTAAAGACCCAAAAACTGGAATCATTAGGCATTCTAGCCGGAGGAATAGCTCACGATTTTAACAATTTGTTGACCGGAATTCTCGGCAACGTTTCGGTCGCTCTTTTGGATCCGAATATCTCATCAAAGACAAACATGCGCCTGCAATGGGCTTCGAAGGCTGTTGCTCGGGCCCAAGAACTAACGAATCAGCTTTTAACCTTTGCGAAAGGCGGCGTTCCGGTAAAAACCGTGATCAGCCCGGCAGCTTTTCTTATAGACTGCACAACTTTTTCGTTGAGAGGTTCCAACGTACGATGCGAATTTGATATTCCCGGCGATTGTTGGCCGATTGAAGCCGATGTTGGACAACTAGGTCAGGTTGTCAATAACCTGGTCATCAATGCGGCTCAAGCTATGCCCAACGGCGGAATCATTAGAATCCAGGTCAGAAATGTAGAACAGCTCCAATTGGAGAACCAGCAACCTAGATTCGGCAAATTTTTGGCCGTGTCGGTGATAGATCATGGGATTGGAATAGAAAAAAAGAACATTCGCAAAATTTTTGATCCATATTTTACAACTAAGAAAAAAGGGTCCGGATTAGGATTGGCCACCGCATACTCCATTATTAAGCAGCACGAGGGCTTCCTGGTTGTGAAATCCAAGTGGCGGGAAGGATCGACGTTCACTTTCTATTTGCCTGCAACAAGTTCCACGCCCATGATCTCGAGAAAACTACAGAAGGTGGTATCGAAAGGTTCAGGAAGAATCCTCGTCATGGATGATGAAGCCATCATTCTCGACATGGTTTCAGATCTGCTGGGGCATCTCGGGTACGAATCAGTAGTAGTCACTGACGGGGAAAAGGCAATTGAGGCTTATGTAACTGCACTAAAAGAAGATAGACCGTTCCGATGTGTAGTTATGGATCTTACAATACCCGGCGGTCTGGGAGGCGAGGAAACCATAAAGAGGCTGCGTGCTATAGACCCGGAAGTCGTAGCGATTGCTTCCACAGGATACTCAAATAGTCCGGTTGTTTCGGATCCTCAGAAGTACGGGTTTAAAGGAATACTGCCGAAGCCGTACGATGCAGAAAAATTGAGTGACATATTGAACGATTTATTACGAACCGATTGATATTAATGGAACAAGTTATTGGCGGAATAATGACTTCAATTAACCTGCACAAGTAACTGCCTTGGTATCAACGCCCGCCATGTTATCGAGCTTGAATTTGTTTCTGTTGATGAATTGCATGATTAAAGCGGCATACATTTCCGGATTTTCATCATACGTGTTATGGCCACAGTTTGGCATCACGGCCAGGTCGGCGTTTGGAAGTTCCCGGTAAAATGCAACTCCCTGTTCCACTTCGAACAAAAAGCTCCTGTCTGGGTACAGGATGAGACTCGGATGACCAACTGTACGCAGCACCGGCCTTAGATCAAAGAAACCTTTGCCGTATTCTCCTCCAAAACTTCGGAATTGTTCGAAAAACGGCTGAGCTTTGCTCCCGTGCCAGAACACGAGTTTCTCCTGCATCGCAGGGTTCAGTTCCTGAAACGCCTTGACGAATTTCGCTGCGTTGAACTCTTCCATGGTCACAGTCGAATAACACAGAGTACTTGATATGCTGACGGTTTTCACCCGTTCAGGAAATTTTGCCGCATAATCGAAAGCAAGAACTCCTCCTTCGCATTGGCCGACCAGATGAAACGAGTCTACTCCCAAATGATTTCGTAAGGATTCAAGCTCGTCGACTGAATACGGGCGAACTGCATCACTTACGTAAAAATCCATAAAGCCGCTTCCCTCTTCGGATCTGCCGAAACCTCTTCTGTCATAAGCGATGGCAGTGAAGTTACTTTTAGCAAACAACGGAATGATGTTGCTCCATATTTTTGTACAACCGAATCCGTGGTGGAGAAACATCACGTATTCGCCGAAACCCTGAATTTCATAATAAAGATTGATTTGATTGATCTCGGCAAAAGACATGATCCACTCCGTTGCACTGATGAATAATACTCGTGTAAACAAAAGCTTAGTTCAAAAGAGGTTTTTTATAGGTTAGCACAGCCATGGCGGGTATTGCAAATCCTCATCGGACATTCCTACCGAATCACCTGGGCAGATCATTCGGTAGGAAAATCACCTCAATAAGCAAGTGTTTCATTTTCTATGCCGCATACTGATTTGCAGTCGGGATAGGGCTTCTCTTCATAAATTGTCCTGTGTCCCATGCAGTCTCTCAAACAGTCATCAGCTCCATAGTACGGCTCGTCAAATAAGGTTTCCTGCTGATCTTCTCTATGGTATTCCATGTAAATTACTCCGTTTCCGTGTCACACACATGCTCCATTTTTATAGTTACACATTCATGTGGATGCGGATATTAGGGCCATTGATTCAATTAGTAGTAGCAATGTCACGTCTGAGACACGCCTTGCGATGATCAAAGTCAGGAGACCTTATGAAAAAAACTCAACCGTTCCGGATCGTGACTCCAAACGAGTTGATTATAAAAGAGGGCGGCGGATGTACGTCCATTTTTGGTATTCCATTCCTGGCCGCAGGCATATTTGTGACTCTCTTAGGATTCCAAATCATCCCAATGTCCAATGCTTCGGAGATTCCAATCTGGGCATGGGGTCTCATTATTTTTATGGGAATGGTATTCACAATTGTGGGAGGATCACTTGTATTTGGACGGTCCTGGACCATAATCGATAAGAATTACGGATTAATTACAAAAAAATGGGGATGGATAATTCCCATGAAACAGCAGCAAACGTATATTTCAGATTATCGCTTGGTTCAGCTAAGTTTCGAGCAGGGCGATTCCGATACCGCTGATCGATATCCGGTGTTTCTCAAAGGCGGACCAGGTGCAAATTTGTCAATATTCAGTTCAATTGAATACGCGGAATCCCGGATACAAGCAGGATTCTTAGCTAAGTTTCTCAATTTCCCTTTGCAGGATGTTACGTCCGACCACCATCAGATGTTAAGTCCAGGTGTCGTGGATTTGTCTTTCAAAGAAGCGGCATTGAGTAGGCGTGATGATTTTGAAGTTGTCTCTGTTCCCGTCAAGATGGAAACCGTAGCAGAAGTATGCGGGAACCAAGCAAGAATAACCCTACCTACAAAGAGATTTCGTTTAATATCGATTGTTCAAATTCTGATTCCTTTTGCGATTCTGCTCCACTTTGGCCCTGATGCGCTTACCTTTTTTCACAGAACGAAAACACCTGAGTATGTACAGATTTTCTTTGTCGGATTCGCAATTTTTCTTCTTGTGGTTTTGCCTGTTATAAGTTTCGCGGGAGCGATTCTCAGGGCCAGGAGGAGCCGGACCGCCATTATTGTGGATGACGCCGGAATAACCATTCATGAACGGGCGATTCTTCGAACAAAGACAACGATTATTCCGGTCGAAGAAATTCTCGATATTGATTTCGGCACGATACAAAGTGCCGCAATGAGTGTTCGAGAGCTGTCCGAACAGAAATTCGCCTCGGCTCCATCTGAGTTGAAAATTGGGAATCGAACTTCACGTATTTTGGAACACATCAGCAAGTATGCTAAATCCAGAGGAATAATTGTGAAATCCGTCAGAGGAGTTTTCACCTTTGGGGAGGGGCTTCCGGATGAGGAGATCCATTACCTACATTCTTTGCTTATGCGAGCACTCTTAGGTGCTTTGGACAAAAACACATCGAAAAATAGTGCTTCCGCGTATGACATAAAATGAGAGTCTTAAGGATTTGTCTGAATGGCAGCAACTGAAATAAAGCGGCACATTCGTTTGTACATAGGGATCAGTCTATTCATACTATCGTTGATCTCACCGCTGTTTGGAATAATAGTAGCATGGACGAGTTGGTCCACGGCTATAAAGGCAACGCTGATCGGTCTATTTACAGCCGGCATTCCTGAAGTATTGGCTCTTTTGGCAGCAGCAATTCTTGGCAAAGAAAATTTTGATCTCTTGAAATCCAAAGTTTTTTCGTTCTTAAAGAAATTGCGACCTACTGCAGTGGTAAACAAAACAAGGTACAGAATTGGTCTGGTATTATTCGTTTTGCCTTTCGTTCCGACATACATAATGGGGTATGCACCTGAGTGGCTTCCGGATGATTCGCCAATGAGGCTGTATGTGAATATCTTGGCTGACGGTATGTTCATATCCAGTCTGTTTGTCCTTGGTGGCGATTTCTGGGACAAGCTTCGAGCTTTGTTCATTTATGAAGCCAGGGCCGATTTCTCTTTGAAAGATAAAAATTTCACATGATCGCAAAAATTTGAACGCGGCTTTAATGCATTCTTTGTTCAAGTCGGTGAGGATGAGATGACGAACTTTTCGGAATTTTCTACTGCAATTGAGGACAGATTTCTCGAAGACTATCTCGCTGGATGTACGTACTTTTGCGGTTCGATTGAAGTTACTGAATCGGAGATCGTCACTTTTGCACGCACGTTTGATCCGCAACCATTCCATGTAGATCCGCACTACGCCGAGCGATCGGTATTTAATGGAATTATTGCTTCAGGATGGCACACAGCAAGCCTCATGATGAGACTTTTTGTCGATAATTATCTTTCCCATGTGGCGAGCCTAAGTTCCCCGGGAGTAGACGAGCTATTTTGGTTGAAACCGGTCCGGCCCGGCGACAAGCTCTCCTTGACCGTTACCGTAATGGACACGGTTCGATCACGATCGAAACCTGACCGCGGAGTGCTGAAGTCATTTATTGAAATGTCCAATCAATCCGGAGAAGTTGTGATGACAATGAAGGCATTGAATATTCTCGCATATAGGCCATGAACTCAGAAACTGAATTGTGTTGGGCGATAAAGAATTGCAGCTAGAGCGTAATCGTCGGAATTGAATGAGATCTCGGCAGTAAAAATTCAGTCCAGTCCATCTTACACGTACCTTGGATTTGAGCAGCAATGCAGAACGAGTGAAGGTAGGAGGATTATCCAGCTCATGGGTTTCCGGAAGAACCATACAAACTCATTTTGACTCTTCATTATCATTGATGCGCTCTTTGATTGTGCGTTCGTATCCCCTATCCGTCGGTTCGTAAAAACGAGTTCCTACGAGTTCATCCGGCAAATGTTGTTGATCCACATGGGCGTCCTCATAATCATGGGCGTATTTATATCCTTTTCCATAGCCGATGGATTTCATAAATTTTGTGGGAGCGTTCCTCAAATGCAAAGGAACCGGCAAGTGTCCGGATTTAGAAATCTCCTGCTTGACTTTAATGTAAGCCGCTTCCAGAGAATTGGATTTAGGAGCCGTCGCAAGAAACACAACTGCTTGAGCCAAAGCAAGCGCACATTCCGGTAGACCTATGAAGCTGCAGGCTTGATATGCAGCCACTGCTTGTTCTAAAGCTCTCGGTGAAGCGAGTCCCACATCTTCACTGGCGAATCGAACGAGTCTCCGTGCAATGTAGAGCGGGTCTTCTCCTCCATCGATCATGCGTCCCATCCAATACAACCCTGCATCAGAATCGCTGTCCCGGATGCTTTTGTGCAAAGCGCTGATCAGGTTGTAATGCTGCTCCCCGGATTTGTCATAGAGCAAATTTCGTCTTTGAACGATTTCCTTGACCAGATCTACCGTGATCGTTCTGGAAGGCTGTTCCGCCGCTTCATTGGCCGCGGATTCCAAAACATTCAATGCGGACCGTGCATCACCGCCGGACAGTCCAATAATAGCTCCCAATGCCTCTTCTTCAGCTGAAACAGCGAGACTTCCCATGCCCAAAAAGTTATCCGCAAGGGCTCTCTTGAGTATGACCGTCATTGCATCAAAAGAAAGTGAATCCAGTATGAATACACGCAAACGCGATAAAAGGGCCGAGTTCACTTCAAAGCTGGGATTTTCGGTTGTTGCTCCTATGAGAATAAGAGTCCCTTTTTCGACATGGGGCAGAAGATAATCTTGCTGAGAGCGATTAAATCTGTGTATTTCATCAAGAAAAAGAATCGTACGGGTTCCCGAGTATTTCAGATCCTGTTCTGCTTTAGACGCAGCTTCTCTGATTTCTTTGACTCCCGTCGTTACCGCAGAGTAAGGGACGAAACGCGCGTGACTCTTGTTCGCAATGATTCCTGCAAGAGTGGTTTTTCCTGTACCTGGTGGACCCCAGAAAAGCATGGAAAAGAGTTTGTCCTGCTCAAGTGCTTTCCGGAGAGGTTTGTTGGGGCCGAGGATATGTTCCTGACCCACAAAATCGTCGAGTGAGACGGGACGCATTCTATCCGCGAGGGGCCCTTTATTATTAAATCTTTGAGCATTATCAAAGAGATCCATGTAAATAGCCTAACCGAAAGCAAGTTCGGAGACAACGAATTCAACGGAAATGTGATATGTTTTTGTAGAGTTTAGTTCGTGACATGTGATACGAAACCAAGAATCAATCTACTGAAATCCCAGAGGATTACATGCAACGCATCGGTCTCGTAATGAAACGCGCCGAACAGCAGGCGCTGGATCTCGGTGCGACGATTTACAAGTTTTTGCAGGACAACGGTAAGGAAGTTATCCTGGAAAAAACTCAGCGAGAGACTGCCAAACAATGGCGTGCCCAAATATCCGAGCACATTACCGATGATTCCGATTTGCTGGTGGTTTTGGGCGGTGACGGCACTATTCTGAGAGCTGCATCATTATTGAATGATAAGCCACTACCTATGCTTGGTGTAAATCTCGGTAGAGTGGGCTTTATGGCGGAGGTGTCTCCCGAAGACGCAATAAGTGCACTTGAAACCGTATTGGACGGTACCGCCGAATTTACCGAACGTATGTTGATCGAAGTGACGCTTCCGAATGGGAAAAATCTCAGGGTATTGAATGAAGCCGTAATTCACTGGGGCGGAATAGCCAGACTCATCGATTTAGGAATGAGAATGGGTGATTCAAGAGAGATAGAGGTTCGGGCGGACGGACTTATCGTATCCACCCCGGTCGGTTCGAGCGCCTATTCCTATGCGGCACACGGACCGCTCGTGCACCCGGATGTTCACGGAATACTATTGACCCCCATATGTCCCTATGCCGGCCTAAAAAGGCCTCTTCTCATCCCACCGGATCTTGAAACGGAGCTGGTAATGAAAAGAGGCGAAGGTTTAACATTAACCGCTGATGGTCACACTACCGTTCCACTGAAATTAGGTCAGATCGTAAAGATCAAAAAAGCCGCTATCCCATTCATAATGGTAAAATCACAAAAGCGTGACTATTTCGACGTATTAAAGGAAAAGCTTCACCTTATCTAATGCTGGTTTATTTAAGAATCAGAAATATTGCGATTATCGATGAACTCGAAGTGGAATTCCACGATGGTTTCAACGTATTAACCGGCGAGACCGGGGCAGGCAAGTCGATTATTATCGGGGCTTTGCAGATGCTTCTAGGCGGAAAAAGTTCATCTGAATCAATACGTTCCGGTGAAAACGAGGCGGTCATCGAAGCTCTCTTTGAAATACCGACAAACATGGGCTTTCCGGAACTGGAAGAATACGGGCGTAACGAAAATGGTGAGCTTCTTCTCGTAAGAAAACTTCTTAAGAACGGCAAATCTCGATGCTCGATTAATGGACGAACCGCAACACTGTCGATGCTTGAATTTGTGGGCAAGGCGCTTGTGAACATTTTTGGACAGCACGAGCACCGGCTGCTTCTTGATCCCTCCGAGCACATTGCAATGCTGGATGCTTACGGAAAACATGAATCAATTCTCGAAAAAGTAGCCGCTGCATATGACAATTGGCGTTCCGGCAAAAAAACGCTGGAAATCGCATGTCGAGAAATGGAGGAGCTTGAAAAGCGCAAAGAGACTATAGCTTTTCAAATAAGCGAACTATCGGAGGCCAATGTTACAGAAGGTGAAGAGGAATCACTCGTAGAAGAAAGAGACATTTTAAAAAAAGCGGTTCAGATCAGAGAAAAAGCCTACGAAGCATATCAGTCACTCTATTCCAAGTCTGGCAGCCTCATCGGCGGTCTTACGGAGGTTGGTCGGGTACTGGATTATTTGGCTGCTTCGAGCAAACGTTTTACTGAACTTAGGGACGGCTATCAAGAAGCATTCTATAAAATTGAAGATACTGCGCTTGAATTGCGAAACATATCGGAAAAATTTCAGGCGGATCCTCAGAGGCTTGATGCGATCGAAGAACGACTAATGTTGTTAAAGAAACTTAAGAAAAAATATGGGAGAGATATTGCCGGTCTGGTTGATTTTTTGGATTCCCTCATTTCCGAGGAGAATAAGATAACCAACAGCACTCTTAATTTGAAGCAACTTCAAGCAGCTGAATCCGAGGCGTGGCAGCTTTATGTTGGACTTTCGGACGAACTGACCGAGAAACGGCAGTCGGCCGCAAGAGATTTGGAGATTGCCATAGCCGACGAGTTATCCGAACTTGCGATGTCGGAAGCCAGGCTCAAGGTTTTTTTGTCCAAAGCCGATAAGCTGAAACCAAGACGAGATGGGTTTGATGAAGTGGAATTTCTTTTGTCCTCAAATCCTGGCGAATCTCCACGACCTCTTTCAAAAATAGCCTCAGGCGGAGAGCTTTCGAGAATCATGCTGTCTTTAAAAGCTCTCCAAGTTGATGGGACGGCAGGCATTACGGTGATCTTTGACGAGGTGGATACGGGTATCGGAGGCCATACGGCACTGGCGGTTGGTACGAGATTGGCCCGAGTCGGCAAGTATCAGCAAGTGTTGTGCGTAACTCATTTGCATCAAGTGGCGGCCAATGCCGATCATCATCTCTCCGTCCAAAAACAGGTGAAGAACGGCCGAACATCAATTATCGTGCAAGCTCTGGACGATTCAACTAGGGTTGACGAGTTGGCCCGTATGTTGGGGGCGGATCCAAATTCCGACACGGCTCGGGAACATGTAAAGCAACTGATTGGTATTTCTGCCGGGGAGGCCCCCAATTGATTCGCAAAGCCACCATTCGGGATGTCAAACCAATTCACAAACTCATATCGGAGCAGGCTAAAACGGGTGGTTTGCTGGGCAGAGCTCTGAGTGAGCTTTATTCACATGTTCGTGATTTCTGTGTGGCGGTTGATCCTCAAACCGATCTCATAGTAGGTTGCGGAGCTCTTCAAATCGTGTGGGAAAATCTAGCGGAAATACGATCATTGGCGGTAACCTCCTCTGCACAAAGGCAAGGTGTAGGCACGAACTTAATTAAATTTCTTATGAAAGAGTCGAAAAAACTTGAAATCACGGAGGTATTTGTACTAACATACCGGCAACATTTATTCGAGAGTTTAGGGTTCAGGGTAATGGATAAAGGAATGCTTCCACACAAGATTTGGGCCGATTGCATAAAGTGTACAAAGTTTCCCGATTGCGATGAAATAGCTATGGTGGGTAAACCATGAATTTTTGGGCTGGAAAAATTAATCGGCCATTTAGATCAGTTTTCGTAATGTGCTGCATAGCTGGAGTTCTTGGGTGTGGTGCGATCAATCTTGGTAAGTGGAAGGGATTCGAAAGAACAGCCTCGGATGAGCAATATTATCTTGTTAAAGATATCTTTCTCACTGCCGGATCGGCATTTTCCCCCAAGGAAGTTTTCGATCATGGATTGGCGGATACCGTAAACCTCTATTTCATCCCCAAGAACGAAAAAAATGTCTATAAGGCGGAATCCGTTTGGTTCGATCCCATGGGGCAGGAATATCGAACCATAAGACAAACATATGACCTGCAGCAAGAGACCAAGAAGGGCGATGATCGGCAAAAAGGTGGTTCCACCAGAGTCCATACAATGACCACCAGGGAGCTGTATAATCACAAACCGGGTTTGTGGAAGGTGGCTCTTTATCTCGATGATCAGCTTGTACGAAG